>CAZTYG010000418.1:0-2125 GCA_964617445.1 uncultured Blastochloridaceae bacterium | reverse complement strand
AGCGGAAGGCGGGGAGCTGTCCGGTGGCTTTGGATTTTCACCCGAACCGGAGGGGGCGGGGAGGCGGGCGGATTCTTTTTCGGCAGGGCGGGATTCTTTTTCCCTTTTCTCTTTGGGGTATTCGATGCGGGCATGGAGCATGTTCTTGAGGGTGTTGATGAAGGTCTGGGTGATGGTGGAAAGTTCGTTGAAGGTGAGTTGGGACTCGTCGAGCTGGCCGTCTTCGACTCGGTTTTCGACAATTTCTTTCACCATGCTTTCGATTTTCTGGGTGGTTGGCTGTTTGATAGAGCGGGAGGCACTTTCGACGGAGTCAGCGAGGGAGATGATGGCGGTTTCGCGGCTTTGGGGGATGGGGCCGCCGTAGCGAAAGGTGCGTTCTTCGACATCGGGGATGTCTTCTTCGCGGAGTTTGAGGATTTTGCCGCCGGCGATGGCGTCGTCTTTCATCTGGAGGGCGCGGCGGTAGAAGAAATAGACCATGGAGGTGCCGTGGTGTTCGCGAATGGCGTCGATGATGGGCTGGCGCAGGTGGTGTTGGAGGGCCAAGTTCACGCCTTCTTTGACGTGGGCGATGATGATGAGGGCGCTCATGTTGGGGTTGAGCTGGGCGTGGGGGTCGCCCTCGCCGCGGTAGTTTTCGACGAAGTACTGGGGTTTCACGAGTTTGCCGATGTCGTGGAAGTAGGAAGAGACGCGGCACTGGGTGGCGTTGGCGCCGATGGCGAGGGCGGCGGCCTCGGAGAGGTTGGCGACGTTGAGGGAGTGGTGGTAGGTGCCGGGGGCTTCGGCGGCGAGGCGTTTGAGGATGGGGTGGTTGAGGTCGGAGAGTTCGAGCCAGGAGATGTCGGTAATGCGGTCGAAGAGCCATTCAAAGACGGGGAGGATGGCGCTGACGAGGAGGGCGGTGAGGACACCGAGGGTGATGGCCCAGACGCCCTGGACGACGAGGAAAGAGAGGGAGGGGTCGATGAGCCAGCCGATGAGGAGGGCGCAGACGAGGCCGATGATGCTGACACCGAGGCCGGCCATGATGAGGTCGGAGCGGCGGCGGATGCGCTGGGAGAGGTAGGCGGCGCCGAAGCCGGTGAGGAGGCTGCTGAGGAAGAGTCCGGGGCTGGGGTCGAGAAAGAGGTTGCCGAGGAGGGCGACGAGAAAGGCGGTGATGAATCCGCTGAAGGGGGAGATAAGGATGCTGGCGAGCATGGGTGCGAGGGCGCAGGGGATGAGGAGGGCGGGGATGCTGGTTTCCAGGACCTGCCACTCGCCGCTGTGAATGATGAGGTATTTGTTGAGGAGTAGGTTGAGGACGGTGACACCGAGCATGAGGAGGACGAGGTGGTTGTCCTCCCAGACATCACGGAGGGCGACGTGAATGATGATACAGGCGAGGGTGACGACCATGGCGGCGAGGACACAGATTTCGTAAAGGGAGGCGTCGCTGTGCCATGTGCCGATGCGGACGAGGAGGAGGAAGGTGGTGAGGAAAATGAGGATGCGGACCAGCGGGCTGCAACGCAACCATTGGCGCCATACGGGTTCGCCGGGAAGACGGCGGCTTTTCCCGCAGGAAAGCCCGCGGCTGACCAGGATTTTTTTTCTGATCCAGTTGAATATCACGATGTTGTGTGCCGGGAGAACGGCCGGGGCCGCCCGCCGGAACCTCAGATGGTGAGGCTGGTGGTTTTGACGCCGCGGTGGAGTTTGTAGGCATCCACGATGGAGGCGACGAGGGGATGGCGGACGATGTCCATGTCTTCGAAGCGTTGAATGGCGATGGTGGGGACATTCTGCAACGCCTGGACGGCTTCGACCAGCCCGGATTTTTTATGGTGGGGGAGGTCCACCTGGGTGGTATCGCCGGTGACGACGCATTTGGAGTTCTGGCCGATGCGGGTGAGGAACATGAACATTTGTTCGGTGGTGGTGTTCTGGGCCTCGTCGAGGATGATGAAGGCGTTGGCGAGGGTGCGTCCGCGCATGTAGGCGAGGGGGGCGATTTCGATGATGCCGCGGTCCATGTAACGTTGGATTTCCTCCTGGTCCATCATGTCGTAGAGGGCGTCGTAGAGCGGACGGAGGTAGGGGAAGATTTTTTCCTGGAGGTCGCCGGGCAGGTAGCCGA
>CAZTYG010000417.1:0-2131 GCA_964617445.1 uncultured Blastochloridaceae bacterium | reverse complement strand
CATCGACCAGGCCGAGGCGATATGCTTCTTCAATGTCCGCCAGCGCTTCCTCGGATTCTTCGGCGACGATGTCGGCGGCGGTACGGGCACAGGACTCCGGGTCCATTCGCATGTCCAGCGGTCCGTCGTGGAGAAAACTGAAACCGCGCGCGGGATTGTCCAGCTGGGGCGAGGACACACCGAGGTCCATCAGGATGCCGTCAAACGGCCCCCGTTCCCCCGCCACCGCCGCCAATTCTCTGAAGTCGCGCTTCATGATTTCAATCCGTCCTCCAAATTCGTTCCGCAATTCCACGGCAGCGGCCACCGCCGCCGGATCACGGTCCAGCGCCAGCACCTCCGCCCCCAATTCCAACAGGCCGCGGCTGTGACCGCCGCGTCCGAACGTGGCGTCGAGCATCCGCCGCCCGGACTCCGGACGGAGCATCTCCAACACCTCGGTAAACAACACCGGAAGGTGCCCGGCCACGGCGCCTACACCACTTTGATCCGCAGCGTCGTGTCCTTTGCGGGACGGCGCAGGCCGATCAGTTGGTAGGCGTTCCGCCGCGGCAGAACTACCATCCCGTGTCCCACTTTCATTCCCTCGGGGTCCTTGCGGTCGGTGAACCCCATCGGGAACTTTCTCCGATTGTGCGACTTGGTTTCCATGTCCCACTTTCTGGTTAAGTGTGATGTGAACCCTTTCCATGCGGATGGGAGCCGGGTCGTTCCCCCACCCTGAAATTCAACTGCCGTTGCTGCAGCACGTCCCAGTAGCGGTGCAGCCGCATGCGCAGCGCCCGGCGGTGCAGATAAAGCGCGTCACACCCGGCGGGGCGCGCGACGGCGTTGGATGACATGAGTATGTGGCGGTTGATCATAATCCGGCCTCCCGGGCCAGTTGCCCGATGTCTTCGATTGTCGGCTCCCGACGACTCCATGCCGCCGCATCCCAAATTTCAAAATGATCCAAGCGGCCCACCAGCACCGCGCTCTTTTCGATTCCCGCCAGCTTGCGGCTCTTCTCCTTCACCCCCATGCGGTGCTGCGAGTCGAGGTCCAGTGCCTGCAGGCGGGTGGCCAGTTGTTCGAGACTGCTGCGGCGCGGGTCGGTCCGGTCCAGATTGCGGACCGCCTCCATTTTTTCCGCCAGCACCGATGCAGGGAAAATGCGCAGGCACTCGGTGCCCGGCAGCAGCACCAGCCGCGTCTCAAAGCCCGCACCACGCCACTCCCGGGGCACGGTGATCCGGCCCTTCTCGTCGAAGGAGTGCTCGAAGCTGTCGGTGTAAGCCAGCCTCCGCTCCGAATAGGTCGGGGTTGTTATCGTGGACATTTTAATGCCTTTTCTTCCAATACGCCCCACTTTGTGCCACAATCCACCACCAAGTGTCAACATCTTATCTATCCCACTGGAAATTAGACACTTCCCGACGTTCTCACGAATCGACTGAAAAAACGCCGAAACGGTCATTTTCAGGATAAGACTTGTAAGCGCCGCCGTTTCCCGGCCACACTGACCCCCATGCAGGACATTCTGGCCGGCGCATCCTTGTTTGTCCCCCCGGAACTGGAGGGGTTGGAGCAACTTGACATCGACCCCTCCATGATCGAGGGACTCATCCTGAAAACCCTCAGCATGAGGAGCACCATGGTCGCCGCCGAGGTGGCCGACTACCTGAGCCTGCCCTATTTCAACGTGGTCGAGCCGATCATCGAGCAGCTCCGCGCCAACCGGCTGGTCGAAGTCACCCGTGGCGACCTCCAAGCCATCTCCTACGTATTGAGCATCTCGGAGGCGGGCCGGGAACGCGCCCGCCAATTTTTTGAAATCTCCGCCTACACCGGCCCGGCTCCCGTCTCCCTGGGTGCCTACACCCACGCCATCGACCTCCAGACCATTCGCAACATCCAGGTCAACCAGCGCCGCCTCACCGGTGCCTTCGAGGGCCTGATCTTCGATGAAACCATCCTTCAACAGGTCGGCCCTGCGGTCAACTCCGGCCAGTCCATCTTCCTCTACGGCCCCCCCGGCAACGGCAAAACCTCCATCTCCGAACGCATCGTGGAGGCCTTCGGCGGCAACATCTTCATCCCCTACGCGGTCGAGGTCAACGGCTCGATCATCCGCCTTTTCGACGACTACAAC
>CAZTYG010000416.1:0-2131 GCA_964617445.1 uncultured Blastochloridaceae bacterium | reverse complement strand
TCTGCCACTGGGGGGGGCGGTTCGGGGCGGGGTTCCAGTGTTGTCGCAGGACCGGGTTTCGTTGGGGGAGCTGGCGCAACCGGCCCGGGGGTGATCTCCGCAAGCTTCTCGCGCGGGATTTGCACACCGATCCGGCGACCATTGGGTTGCACGATAACTGCGCTGAGTGAGGTGCCCGAGCCGTGCGCCGTCAGCCGCAATCCTTTTTCCAGGATCACCACTTCCCCGGCTATCGTAACCTCATGTGGCTCCGTCAATTCATGCGTGTGCGCCATGTCCGAAGCCCATGCCGCGGGCTCGGCCACCATCAATCCCGTCAACAGGATTACCCAGAGAGCCAGGTATGAAGTAAAATGGTGCGTCATCTTGGAGGTTCTTTCGGCTTCAGGATGAAATAAATCAGTTAATCTACCCGGTATGGCCTAGCTTGCCAAAAGTCCCATGGGATCGTCAACCCATTTGCGCTCATCAATGCCGCTCATGCTTCATTTATCGAAATGATTCTGCCTCTGCGGCGCTTCGGAATTTGGGCGGAATCAGGGTTGGGAGAAGATCATCCGGCATGCCCCGGCCCGGGTGATGCTGCCGGATGGTTCGGTTTTATTCAAAAGTCCGGCGAGATATTCCGGTCCGGCGGGTTCTGCCTGTTGTTGTTCCGCGGATGCTACGAAGGCCGCCGCATGGGTGGGGTCGAATCCGGGGGGGGTGGGTTCACCACAAGCAATCCGTTGACGATGGCTCCGGCTTCATGGAGCGAATGCCTCAGTGCCGGAATATCAACCTGTGCAAAGCTGCGTTGCGAATGCACCACCTGCATAGCGGCCATACCCGCGGCTTCGCCCATGGCCATGATCGGAGCCTGAACCCGCAAGGGCCCCAGGACAGGGCGTTCCACATGAACCGCACGCCCGGGACAGATCACGTTATTGAGCCCCTCGGGGACCATCACTCCATAGGGGATGGGAGTAATCGCCGGTTTTTTGACCCCGTGCATGGGTTGTACGCCTCGTTTTCCGAGATCCCAGCCATAGGCTGAAAATCCGATGATGTCCGGGTAGGGGGTGCTGTTGATGACGTCTTGGACGCTCATATAACCCATACCTTGAATGCGCCGCGTTTCCCTGACCCCCAAATTCGAGGCGACCGCACGGAGCTTGATGTCGGCGCAACCGGGAAAGTGCCGGCGGAAAAGTTCCATCACACGGGGGATTTTTTCACGCTCAGCAATATAGGCCCGTGACCGGGAAAATGGATCCGTTCCGTCCACGTCTTCGAGTGAGCGGCCATTGATCATAAAATAGCCATCTTCGTTGAGTTTGACGAAGATGATGATCTGATAGTTGAGGCAATCGACATCCTTCGCTCTCAAGTCCGCCATCAACTTGCGAAAACGGGGATCGTCTTCCCTCGTGACATAATCCATCAAGGCACCCTCGTCCACCCCGTCCAAATGCATGATGAGGCTGACCCCCGTCAGGTAGCCCTCTTCATCGCCCTTTTCATAACGGCAGCCGGCAAACGCTGCAATATCCGCATCGCCCGTGGCATCGATCACGGTTTTGGTGTGCACCGCGGTCAAGCCGGCCTTGGAGGCGACGATCACTCGGTTGACCTGTCGTCCGTCGAGGATCAGATCCACGGCAGCCGTTTCAAAAAGAATCTCGACTCCGGCATCCAGAAGGGTGCGCTCGATCAGCGTGGCCATGCCCAGGGGCTCGAAAGGGATTCCAGCCAACAACTGGCCTTTGTAAATGCCGTAGGGTGCGTAGGTTGAGTCGGCCCAAACGGCGGGATCTGGAATGACCGCGATTCCATGACGGGCCGCTTTTTCCGACATCTCGCGGAATATTCCGCCAATGACCCACTGCCCCTGATCACTGCGTCCGCCCAACCAGTGTGAGACCAACCCCGTGGTTCCTGTTCCTCCCAGCGCATGCTTGGACTCGATGAGCAATACCTTCAAGCCCTGTCGCGCGGCGGCCAGGGCGGCCGGGTAACCGCCCGGTCCGCCGCCGCAGACCAACACATCGTAGGGCCCGAGTTCCGGGTGGCGAGAGGGCGTGTTATGGCGTTTCATCATTTGTTCCATGGGCTGCGCCCGCGCGAATCCAATCGAGGTCAAAGCGGGCGA
>CAZTYG010000415.1:0-2142 GCA_964617445.1 uncultured Blastochloridaceae bacterium | reverse complement strand
CCCACGTATACCCCTTCTCGCGCATCGTTACCCCGACGATGCCGAGCGCTTCATCCATGTGCCCACCGGGTCGGCGGAGGCCGGCGGCGATCTGCCCGAGGCGTTTTGCCATACGCTGGCGGACATCGGCGTCGAGGTTTCCACCGGGCCGGTGGTGGATTTCCGCTTGAAGGAACATGTCCGCGACTTGCCCGAAGCCGAGTGCGTGCCGCTGCTCTACCCGGCCCATTTCTCCGGCCAGGCCATCGAGTGGCCGAAACCGGGCGGCAAAAAGCCGAACGCCCTCAAACTCAATGGGGAAACGCGCAAGTGGTTGTTTCCCGCCGGGTGCTATGCCGTGACGCGGCGCTTTTCCTCCAAGGAAGAGAAACGCCGCATCGTGGCCGCCATGATCGATCCGCGCCGTTTGCAGTCCGATCTGATCGCCTTCGAAAACCACCTCAATGTTTTCCATCGGGCCAAGCAAGGCCTGCCGGAAGACCTGGCTTGGGGACTGACCGCGTATTTGAACTGCACGGCGGTGGATGCGTATTTCCGCCGCTTCAGCGGCCACACCCAGGTCAACGCGACGGATTTGCGGCGCATGCGATATCCGTCCCGGAATGCGCTGGCGTCATTGGGACGCTGGGCGAGGGCGCGCGGCGACGTTACCCAGGAAGAACTCGACGAGAAGGTCCAGGCCCTGGCATGAACGAACACAAGAACATCGATGACGCGCTGCAAATCCTGGTCGAACTGGGTTTGCCCCGCGCCCAGCGGAACGAACGCTCCGCCCTTTGCCTGCTGGCGCTGCTCGATCTTCCGCCCGACGGAAAATGGAAACAGGCCGGACATCCGATGCTGGGCATCACACCCATCATGGATTGGGCGAAGCGGCACTACGGTGCGGATTACGCACCGAACACCCGCGAGACCTTCCGCCGCCAGACCATGCATCAGTTCGTCGCGGCCGGCATCGCGCTGAGGAATCCTGACAAGCCCCACCGGCCCACCAATAGTCCCGCCACGGTCTACCAAGTGGCGCCTGAGGTACTGGATTTGCTCAAGACTTACGGTAGCCGGCGTTGGGCGGGAAAGCTGGCCGCTTGGCTGTCATCGGGGCCAACCCTGTCGCAACGGTATGCCAAGGCCCGCGATCTGGAATGCGTTCCCGTCCAGCTCGCCGGGAAGAAAAAGATCGAGTTGAGCCCCGGCGCCCACAGCGTGTTGATCAAGGCCATCATCGAAGACTTCGCCCCGCGCTTCGCACCGGGAAGCACGCTGGTTTACGCGGGCGATACCGGCAAGAAGTGGGGCTATTTCGACGAAGCCGCGTTAAACGCCCTGGGTGTCACCGGCATCGACTCCCACGGGAAAATGCCGGATGTGGTGTTGCACGATCGGCGGCGGGGCTGGCTGTTCCTGGTGGAGTCCGTCACCAGCCATGGACCGGTGGATGCCAAACGCCACGAGGAATTGTCCCAACTGTTCGGGAAATCCACGGCGGGATTGGTGTTCGTCACGGCGTTTCCCGACGGAGTGACCTACAGGAAATACGCCTTGGACATTGCCTGGGAAACGGATGTTTGGATCGCGGAAGCGCCCGGGCACATGATCCACCTCAACGGCAACCGTTTTCAGGGGCCTTACTGAATCAGTCAACAGGGGCTCGAATATTCTCACTGCCCCATCGCGCCCCAACTTCAGCCATGTGCGGCCGCTACGCCTTCTCAACTCCCCCCGCCGAAGTGGCCGCCCATTTCGGTCTGACGGAGTTCGCGGACTTCGAGCCCCGCTACAACATCCCGCCTGGCACCGACATCCCGGTGATCCGGCTTTCGCCGGAAGGCGAACGGGTGCTGCATTTGCTGCGCTGGGGGCTGGTGCCGCACTGGGCGAAGGATGCGTCCATCGGCGCGCGGCTCAACAACGCGCGCGCCGAGGGGGTGAGGGAAAAGCCTTCTTTCCGCGATGCCTTCCGCCGCCGCCGCTGCCTGATCCCGGCCAGCGGTTTCTACGAATGGCACACCGAGGGCCGGGTCAAGCAGCCCTGGTATTTCAGCCTGACGTCCGGCGAGCCCCTGGCCATGGGGGGCCTTTGGGAGTCCTGGCGGGCGCCGGACGGCCAGATCGTGTTCTTGGAATTGCTGTATTGATCGCCCG
>CAZTYG010000414.1:0-2155 GCA_964617445.1 uncultured Blastochloridaceae bacterium | reverse complement strand
GGAACAGAATCTTGCGCACGTGGAACATGGGTCACCTCGTCGGGTCCTGGGCCGGATTGCGCGGAGAGCCAGAGAAAGGCCGTGCGCACATGTTCGTTTTCGAAGGTCTCTTCGATCACCCGGCCGTAGGGTGCCATCAATTGCCGCGCGGTGTCCAACGACGACCACAAACGACGTGACTTGCCGCGCAGGAAATTGCGTTTGAGCATCGTCCCGAACAGCCTCCCCGGTGTCGGCGGTTGCAGAAAGGTTTCGAACACCCCCTCGTTCAATTCCGTCCAGCGTTCGACGAATCCGCGGTAAGCATCGGCGTCGCGCGGTGAAAACCCGGCGATGGACGCGCACGTCTTGTCCACATCGCGCTGAAACGTGATGCCGCGGTCGGTTCCCGGCACCGGGTAGTAGGCCCACGGGTCCATCTCCAGATATTCCAGGCCGTGGCGGGTCATCAACTCCAGTTCATGAAGCACCGGGGTGAGATGGATCATGATGTGGACCGAGGAACCGACATCGATCCGGTAACCGGGAATGAGATCGGTCTGGGTGCAGACCGCGCCGCCAATTACGGGTCGGCGCTCCAACACCAGGACCTTGAGTCCCGCGCGCGCAAGGTAGCAGGCGCAAACCAACCCATTGTGGCCGGCCCCGATGACAATCACATCCACATTCACGCGTCGTGTATATCAAACGGGTTAAAAAGCTTCACGCCCGTTTTCTCATGGCCGGCAGTATTGCGAGTTACGAAGAAGCCGTCAAAAAAGTCCCGGAATGCCGGATTGCAACAAGAAAATCCCGCGGGCAGGGCGCGACGAAGGAGCATATTCAACAGCCATACGCAACGGACAAGCCACTCGGCCCTGAGCTCGTGGCCGAAGGGCAACGAAGTCCGGCGGCTTGATCCGCCGAAAGACGGCGTTGCGGGAGTTTTTTCACAGCTTCTTACTACATGCCGATACCATGCCAAAACGAAAAATGCGACAAACCCCGCACTCACGGTTCCGGCAGACCCTCGACGACATCGCCGGGACGGATGCCGTGTTTGGCGAACCAGCCGCGGTGGACTTCCAGGGCGTAGGAGACGTCACGTGCGCGGCTGATAACCGGGGTGGTGTCGTGGGGAACGAGGATGTGGATTTCCAGGATGCGTCCACTGGCGTGAATATAGGCGATGTCGAGCGGGAGCGGGGTATTTTTCATCCAGAAGGAGGCCTGGTGCGGGCGCGGAAAAGGGAACAACATGCCCGCGTTCGCGTCCATCTCGCGGCGGAACATCAGACCCGCCGATTGTTCCTTGTCGGTGCGGGCCACTTCGGCAAGCACGACGGTTTCGCCCTCCGCACCGATGATCCGGAGTTCGACGGCAGCCAGTGGTGGTTGTCCCTGTTGCTCCCGCGCCGGGGAACAGGAAACTGGAACGAGGGCCATCAGGGCCAGCGCCCCAAGCACCGGAGCGAGCCACCCCGCGAAACCACCGCGCTGAAAACGGGCCGTGTTCACTCGCCCGCCGGAGCTTTGTCGTGCCAGCGCCATTCCGGATAGAGGTTGATCTCTTCGGGAGGCACTTTGAATCCGCAGGACTCCATCATGTAGGCGACGCCCTCAGCAGTTTCCATGGTTTCGCGCAGGCAGCGGGCGAAGAGTTCGATGTATTCTTTGTAGGAGGAGAGTTCGAGCTGTCCGTCGGCAATAAACCTCTCCAGGGACCGGTCGTGGTTGTCAATGAGATGGAAGAGTGCCTGTTTGAGGCGCAGCCTCATCATCGGGTCCACAACCGTGCGAAACGGGTTGCCGGCGGGGTCGCCGGGGATTTCATCGGCACGTGTCAGTTCGGTTTGCAGCACTTCAATGGCGGTATCGGCGTCCATGCCGCCGATCATGCGGCACATCGCGGCGCGCGCAAGCAACTTAAAACTGATTGAGGCGGTCGATGAGCTGGCGCAGGCGTCCGGAGGATCGGCGGTCAAACGGCAGGCAGAGGCGCGGCAGGTGGGCGAGCTCCGGTTCGTTGACCTCTTCGGGCAGGAAAGCACAGGCCTTGAGCGGTCCGCTGCCGGTGAGAATGTCGGAGAAGTCCTCGCCAATGCGTTTCAGGGCGGCGGGTGGAACCGGGCGTTGCAGCCGGATCACCAGGGTGTCGCGAACGTAGCGGTAGGAG
>CAZTYG010000413.1:0-2158 GCA_964617445.1 uncultured Blastochloridaceae bacterium | reverse complement strand
TCACCATTCTCGACCAGATGGACGCCAACCCCGCCGTGATCGAGCGGGAAAATCGTCATTACCTCCCCTTCCTCCTCAGCACCACCATCATGATGACCGCCGGCGTCGTCTTCTCCATTTCCCGCGGTGCTTACCTCGCATGGCTCGCGGGCTGCGGCGTCGCCGGGCTCTACTTCCTCAAATACTTCCCGCTGCGCTGGTATTGGAAAATCCCTATCATCCTGCTGCCGCTCGTGGGCGCGGTCGCCGGCGTCGCCCTCTACGGCTCGGCCATGCAACGGGTCGAGCAGGCACTCAGCGGCGACATTCGCATCCAGCTCGCATATGACACTATCGGCATCTGGCAGACCGCCCCGATCTGGGGGCGCGGCATCGGCTCCTTCGACTACCTCCACCTACGCATGCATGCGCCCGACATCCAGTCCCGCGCCATGTATGCCCACAACGATTACCTCAACACCCTGGCCGATTACGGCGTCGTCGGATTCGCCATCATTCTGTTCTTTCTTTTTCTTTGCGCGTGGATGCTGGTGCGGCGTATCCGGCTTCCGGCGGAGGCCGCCAGTGACCTGCGCCGCCTCTGGGCCTGGCTCGGACTGGCCGCGCTCGCGGCCATGGCCGTACACTCCGTCTTCGACTTCAGCCTCCACATCCCCGCTTGTCCCCTGGCTTTTTTCGCCGTCCTCGGACTCGGACTGCAGCGCCCCGTGCGCGACTGGCCCCCCCGTCCCTTCTACCTCAACCCCGCCATCCTCCTCGCCATCGGAATCGCCGTCCTTGCCATTGTCCTCCACACCCGCGCCCGCGTCATCATCCCCGCGCACAACCTCTTTCCTCCCGGCGACAACGCTGTCCGCGAAATGGACGAGCCGCAGTTGGAGGCGTTGGCCGGCGACCTTCTTGCGCTCGATCCCAAAGCCGCGCCCTTGATCGAAAGAATCGGCGACGCCTACCGGGTGAAAGCTGCCCGCCTGGACAACGAGCTGCGCGGCATGGCGGGCACCCCCGCCGATTCCAGACGCGAGAGAATCCGCGAGCGCGAGCGCCTGGGACAGGTCGCCCTGTCATATTACCGCATGGCCCACGAATCCGCTCCGCTGGACGACACCCTGCTGGTAAAACAGGCCTTCGTCCTCGACATCCTCCAACGCCACGCCGAAGCCTATCTCGCCTACGCCGAGGCCCTCCGCAACCGTCCCAACAGCCGTTACTTCCACTTGGTCATGGGCTACCACCTCGCCGAAACCGGCGATTACCCGGAAGCCTTGCAGCGGCTAGAGACCGCCGCCGCCATCCGGCGCGGCACGCGCGAAGACCCCCAAATTCACCGCGAGGCCGTCGCCGCTCTGCGCATCCTCCGCCAGAGAATCGAACAACCCTGAGCAACGCGGAAAAAGCGGCATTTCGGCTTAGACGGCCTCTTAGAGCACAAAATACAAAACCAGGGCGATCAGCACCACCAGACCGATGCCGACCAGAATCTTCCACCTCTTGCTGTCTTTGGGGGGCACCGGGGTCGGCATGGTCTTTTGATAGGCCAGAGGATCAAATTTTTTCACCTTGTCCTCTACCCGACTGGTCATCGTCGCCTGCCCCGCAGGCCCCACCTCCGGTTCCGCCTTTTCATCCACCAGCCCCGCCTGCACCCGCGCCTTTTGCTTGGATACCCGAATCCATTCCTTCAACGAGGAATATTGGGAGGCCTCGCGCTTGCTGAACACCGCATAATACTCCCCCGCCTTGATGATGTCACCGTCAAAGAGCTGCAGCTTGTCCACCGGGCGACCGTTCACTGCGATGCCGTTGCGCGAACCTTGGTCGGCCACCCACCAGTTCGGCCCCTCCTTGTAGAATTTTGCATGAACCCGGCTGACGGATTCATTTTTCGTGAAGATCGCACACGAGGGCACCCTCCCGAGGTAATTCTCCCCGGGCTCCAGAGCATAATAATCGGGTTCCCCCGCAAACGATCCCAACAGGGGGATCAACATCGCCATTTGTCCATTATCGACAGGTTGGCAAAAAATAACAAGCGCGTGTTCCCGGCAACTTCTTCGAGAGGGCATGAAATTGCTTTCCAACGACAACCTCTTCCGCTACGGTTTTCCACTTCAACGGGCCGTAGCACAGCTTGGTAGTGCGCTTGAATGGGGTTCAA
>CAZTYG010000412.1:0-2158 GCA_964617445.1 uncultured Blastochloridaceae bacterium | reverse complement strand
GCGATTACATCTACGACAAACCCCATCTGTTGGGCACGATGCGCACCGGCCCCGATCTCACCAACGTCGGCCGCCGCCTCACCAGCGAAGAATGGCACCACCGCCATCTCTACGACCCCCAGGGGGAAGCCCCATGGTCCACCATGCCGCCCTACCGCTATCTCTACCGCGTGCAGAAAATCCAGGGTCCACCATCTCCGAACGCACTGAAACTCACCGGGCCCTTCGCTCCGCCGGAAGGCTACGAAGTAGTCCCCACGCCCGACGCCATCGCCCTGGTCGCCTACCTGCTCACCTTGGACCGTTCCTACGCACTGCCCGAAGCCCCTATCGAAGAATGAGCAACGAAACCCATCATCCCGACCCTGACCCGACGAAGGACCTCCCTTCCAGTTCGTTGGACTATCACGAGGACCACAACGTCACCGACATCCATGAGTCGATTCTGCGCGAAAAAGCCGATCCGCAGGAAGGCCAGGAACCGATGGCTCTTTGGGTCATCGCCTTGATCTGCATCACCATTGCCTGGGGAGGATTTTACCTCGGCACCTACAGCGGCGGTTTTCGCGCCGATGTCTATGACGAGCGGGCGGGTGGGGGACTTGGCGGATCGGGGAGTTCCTCTGATGGTGCGGCCAAAGAAGAGGTGCTCGATCCCATGGTGGTTGCCCTGCGCGCCGGACGCCGCGCCTATACCTCCAACTGTGCATCCTGCCACCAGGCCACCGGTCAGGGCGTCGCAGGCCAATATCCCACCCTCGCAGGCAGCTCCCGAGTCCTGGGCCCCGATAAAAAACTCGTCGCCCTCGTCCTCCACGGTTACAACGGCCCCGTTTACAGCGCCGCCATGCCCGCCCAGCAAACCCTGCTCTCCGACGCCCAGATAGCCAACATCCTCACTTTCGTCCGCCAGGAGTGGGGCAACCAAGCCAACCCCATCACCGAGGAAGAGGTCGCCGCCATCCGTGCCGAATTCGCCGGCCGCGTCCGCGAATGGTCCACCGAAGAACTCGACGCCCTGCCGTAACAACATTGAACGGAAGCAACATGATTGAAAAATTAACGCAAAGACTCAAAGACGCGAAGAATCGCAAAGGATTCTCTGCGTGCTTTGCGGACTTCGCGCCTTTTCGTTACCTCTGTTTTATTGATCGAAAATTGTAAATCGAAAATGAGCACCCCCACCCACAGCGACACCGCCCACGGCCACAAGCACGGCCATGACCACCACGAACTTGGTTTTTGGCGCACGTACATCTTCTCCACCGACCACAAAATGATCGGCGTGCAATACGCCATGACCGCCCTCATTTTCCTCTTTGTCGGCTTCGTGCTCATGCTCTTTATGCGCTGGCAGCTGGCTTATCCGGGTGAGGGGATTCCTTTCTTCGGTGATATTCTGCGCCAGTTGCTCGGTCCGCAGATGATCAACGAGAACGGCGCGATGACCGCTGATCTATACAACTCCTTCGGTGCCATGCATGGCACCATTATGGTGTTCCTCGCCATCGTGCCGCTGGCATTCGGCGCCTTCGGCAACTATGTCGTCCCGCTCCAGATTGGCGCGCCCGACATGGCCTTCCCCAAACTCAACGCCGCCAGTTACTGGGCCTACTTCGTGGGCGGTGTCATCATGGTGGTCAGCTTCTTCGTTCCTGGCGGTGCCGCCAAGTCTGGATGGACCTCATATTCGCCGCTGGCCGGGATCGCCGACTCTCCCATCTACAATCCCAACATCGACTACCACATCATTTTCAACGGCCAGACCCTCTGGCTCATCGGCATGGTGATGCTCATCACTTCGTCGCTTCTGGGTTCGGTCAACGTCATCACCACGATCATTCAGCTCCGTGCTAAAGGCATGACCTGGATGCGCCTGCCGTTCATCGTCTGGGCCATGTTTGTCACCGCGTTCCTCCTCCTGCTGGCCTTTCCGCCGCTGGAAGCCGCCGGGGTGATGCAATTAATGGACCGCGTCGCCGGCACCAGCTTCTTCATGCCCAGCGGCCTCTACGTCGGTGGCGAAGCACTCGACATCAGCGGCGGCGGCAGCCCGCTGCTGTGGCAGCACCTGTTCTGGTTCCTTGCCCACCCCGAAGTCTATGTGCTGATCCTGCCTGCGGTCAGTATCGTCGCCGAAATCATCGCCTGCAACACC
>CAZTYG010000411.1:0-2172 GCA_964617445.1 uncultured Blastochloridaceae bacterium | reverse complement strand
GCCGACCTCGCGGCGGGCCACACCGTGTCGGAAGAAGACGTCTTCGCCGAACTCTACAATCCCGGCATGGTCTCCATCAGCCGCGTTGAGGACCCGGAGGACAACAATCTTCTCAAAGGCCTCATCTACGAACACCTCGAAGCCACTGAAAGCGCCAAAGCCAAGGCCGTCCTCGCCGACTGGGAAACATGGCGGACCAAATTCTGGAAAATCGCCCCGGCACCCGCCGCCGTTCCCGCCCCGGCTCCTATCCTCCATACGGAGGCAATTGCCGCACGTTGATGAAAAGACGGCGACCCGTTTTACCTAAAACTTAATTCCTAAAACCTAAAACTCCAATGCAAGTCGCCACCCAACTCGCCCTCTTTCTCGCCAATAAACCCGGCGCGCTCCTCAACGTTTGCAAAGCCTTGGCCGCGGCCAAAATCAACATCTACGCCATCAGCACCTCCGACACCATCGACCACGCCGTGGTTCGTCTTATCGTTGACCATCCCCGGCGCGCCCTTGACCTTTTCGAAGACCACGGTGTTCTCTGCGTCGAAAATGAAGTCATCATGATCGATGGCTCCAATCGTCCCGGCAGCCTGGCCGAGATCACCGGCAAGCTCGCGGCGGCAAAGATCAACATCGAATACGCCTATTGCGCCACTCCGCCCAACGCCAACAAGGGCCTCCTCATTCTCCGCCCCTCCAACGTCCCCAAAGCCCTCAAAGTCCTCAATACCCACAAATCATCCGCTTAGACGGCCTCTTGCGCGCATCTGCGGTGATGTTTTGGGAGGGCGGTCCCGCGGGGCGGGAAGGCCGCCGGAAGGCACGCAACATCGATGGCATCACCCGTCCATCCGCCGCAGCCGGTAAATCAAAAACAGATTCACCGCCAGTAAATTGACCGCATTCACCTGGTGCAGAACGCCCCACGAAACCGGGATGCTGCCGCGGGACAAAACCAGCGTAACGACTCCCAATCCCACCTGCAGGACGGCCAGCACCGCGAGCAGCCAAGCCGTCTGCGCCGTCCAACCCGAAGATTTTCGCGCAAACCAGACCGAGATCGCCACCGCCGCCACCGCCCAGGTCACACCCAGCCAGCGGTGAATGAATTGGATCGCCGCGTGGTTTTCGAACGGATTGTGCCACGCGGGCTGCATGGTCCAGAACGTTGCAGGAAACCACTGTCCGCTGATATGCGGAAACGTCGGATATGACATGGCCGCTTTGGTCCCCGCCATAAATCCACCCCACGCCGTTTGCACCACCAAAATCACGAAGATGGCAGTGAATCCCCACAACCATGCTTGTCGTCGTTCGGGCACGATTCCCACCCGCTGGGGAAGGCCACGCACCGCCCATGCCAGCCACCACAGATAACCGAACAAAAACAACGCCAGCATCAGGTGCGCCGTCAGCCGGTACGGGCTGACCCATGGGCGATCCACCAAGCCACTCTTTACCATGAACCAACCCAGCGCGCCCTGCAATCCGCCCAGCACCACCGCCGTCGCCAGCTTCCAGCCAAAGGAACCGCTGATCCATCCCCGCCACGCGAACACCGCCAAGGGCACCAGCACCAGAAAGCCGATCAAACGCCCCCATACCCGGTGGATATATTCCCACCAATAGATGCCTTTGAACTCATCCAGGGTCATATCCGGAAACGACACCACATGCTGGGGCGATCCGCGGTACTTGCTGAACTCACTCTCCCAGTGCTCCTCTGTCACCGGCGGGAAAATGCCGGTGATCGGACGCCAGTCCGTGATCGAAAGCCCCGATCCGGTCAGCCGGGTGATTCCGCCAATCGCCACCATGATCCAGATCGACGCGCAAATCGAAAACAACCAGATCGATAACACGCGTTTACGGGATAGGGAGTCTTCGTGTGACATCTGAAAAAACTATCCCACCCCACGCCCCTGTCCAGTTCCCCTCCCATCAGTCCGCCTGCATTCAGTATCCCCCCCGCTGATCCAACCTCCATCCCCCTCAAAACAAGCAGCACTCCCTCCCGTATATATTCCGCATCACCAACATGTTCACTTCATCAGCTGACGAAGTGAACATGTACATTCTGAGTCAGTCAGCTGATGAGGTGAGCATGTGAGAGGCTGCGTGATGGAGAAACGGCGGGTGTGGAGTCGGGAGGGGGGGAGGGGATCGGTGGGAATT
>CAZTYG010000410.1:0-2179 GCA_964617445.1 uncultured Blastochloridaceae bacterium | reverse complement strand
CACGCGCCACCTGCCTCCCCTTCCCGGACGCCCGTTCCGCTGCCCGCAGTCATTGGAGTGAGTCACCATGGAAAATGGACCTCCATGGCGCATGGAGTTTTCGCATGTTGGATCGTCCAGAGGACCTGCGTCCGGATATGTTGGTCGGTCCCACGGGGGACAGCGCGTCAGTAACCGTTCCCGGCAATTGGACCCTGCAAGGCTATGGCCACCCTCATTACACCAATGTCCAGATGCCCTTCCCCCACGAACCTCCCGTCGTCCCTGACGAAAACCCCACCGGCATCTACCGCAAAACATTCCATGTCCCCGCCGACTGGCGGGACCGCCGCGTGATCGCCCACTTCGGCGGGGCCGAGAGTGTTCTCTATGTCTATCTGAATGGTCGCGCTATCGGCATGGGCAAGGACTCCCGTCTGCCCTGCGAATTCGACCTCACGCCTTTCTTGAACCCAACCGGACCCAACGAACTTTGCGCGGTGGTGGTCAAATGGTCCGATGCGACGTTCATCGAGGACCAGGACCAGTGGTGGATGGGCGGGTTGTTCCGTGATGTGTTTCTGTTCTCCACGTCGCCGGTTCACATCGCTGATGTGTTTTTGCGCGGCGACTACGAACCGGAAGAGGGTACGGGCCTGATGCGCGGCCTGGTACGGGTCGGCTTTCCGGGGGCGTCGATTCCCGGCTGTAGAATCCACCTGCAGTTGTTTCATCCGGACGGCAAGGCGATATTCCCCAAGCCGCTGGTGTCAAACGTGGAGACGAAACGCAATCCGCGTGTCCAGGACTGGCTCTGCGCGCCCCTCGAAGAAGTCGTGGTTGATGTCGATCCATGGAGCGCCGAGAACCCCTCCCTATATACATGGACCGTCACATTGGAAACCCCGGAGGGCATGGGGGAATCGGTTTCGGGCAGGCTGGGGTTCCGTCGGGTTGAAATTTCCAAGGGCCAGCTGTTGGTCAACGGCCGGGCCATTCGTGTCCACGGCGTCAACCGCCACGAGCACGACGCCCGCACCGGCAAAGCGATCAGCCGCGAAGGCATGGAACGCGACATCCGTCTGATGAAGCAGTTCAACATCAACGCCGTCCGCACCTCTCATTACCCGGACGATCCGTATTGGTACGAGCTGTGCGACCGCCACGGACTATACGTCATCGACGAGGCCAACATCGAGTGCCACGAGATCGACCGCCTGAGCCGCGACGCCCGCTACGCCTCGGCTTATCTGGAGCGGGTATTGCGCATGGTGGAGCGCGACAAAAACCATCCGTCGGTCATTTTCTGGTCGCTTGGCAACGAAAGCAACTACGGCCCGAACCACGACGCCGCCGCGGGTTGGGTCCGCGGTTACGACCCGTCGCGCCTTCTCCACTACGAGGGCGGTATCTCCCGCTGGCAGAGTCGCCTCGACTGGAACGATGGCAAACGGGTGACCGACGTCATCTGCCCGATGTATCCCGGTATCGACCAGATCGACACCTGGTTCAAGTCCTGCAAAACATCCGAACGTCCGTTCATCATGTGCGAATACTCCCACGCCATGGGCAACAGCAACGGCAGTCTGCATGACTACTATGCACTGTTTGACAAATGGCACGATCGCGGCCTTCAGGGCGGCTTTATCTGGGAGTGGGTGGACCACGGCCTGGTCCGCACCGCTCCGGACGGACGTGAATACTATGTTTACGGCGGTGACTTCGGTGACGAACCCAACGACGCCAACTTTGTCTGCGACGGCCTGGTCGGTCCCGACCGCGATCCGCATCCCGGACTTATTGAATTCAAACATCTGGCCCAACCCGTCCGTATCGAACCCGCACCCGGCGGAAAAGTGCGCATCACCAACCGCCGCGACTTCAACGACCTGTCCGACCTCGCCGGCACGTGGGAATTGCAAGTCGATGGCAAAACCGTCCGCAGCGGCAAACTCCCCGCGCTCAAACTGCAACAAGGAGAGTCCACCACCTGGAAGCCACCCGGAAAACTTTCCACTGCCGTCAAAGGCGAAGTATCACTGGTCCTCCGATTCCATGCCGCCGCGAAGACATGGTGGGCACCCAAAGGCCACGAAGTGGCGTGGGGTCAGGTCGGGTTGCGCAAGGCCGCCGCCGCCAAAGCAACGAAGCCCCGCGGAAAAATCGATATCGATGAACGCGCCAGCCGCGTCACCCTGAC
>CAZTYG010000409.1:0-2188 GCA_964617445.1 uncultured Blastochloridaceae bacterium | reverse complement strand
GAATGGCCTGTCTGGCCTGCTCGATCTTGTCGCCGCGCATCGAGCTGGAGCGGTCCAGAACGAGCGCGAGGTTGAGCGGCAGCGATGTACCATCGGAGGGCGGACGGGCGTCGAGGTCGATTTTGATGACGACCTCGGAGCCCACCGCGCGGACCACGGCGTCGCGTTCGGGAGTGGTGGTGATGCGGACGGACTCCCCGAATGCGGGCAGCCATGAGGCGGCCAATAGTGCGGGGACCAACAGGAGTTTGAGGCATGAAGTATTCATAACGACCCCAGCATGGGGAAATCGCGGACCGGCTTGTCAAAAGGAGGTCATGCGGATGTAAAAGATTTGTGAAATGCGGCCGAACAACATCCAGCACTCAACATTCAAATTAGAATCGGCACGGGGTGCTGGAATGGAGTAGGATCAGCGCGATGGACGTGGACCATATACTACGGGCACTCAATCAGGAAGGGGTGGATTTTCTCCTCGTGGGGGGAATGAATTTCCTGCTCAACCACGAGCCGGTCCTGACCTATGACGTGGATATCTGGGTTCGTGACGATGATGACAATCTGGCTCTACTGCACCGCGCGTTGTGCGCGTTGGAATGCCAGTGGGGTGCCACCGAAGAGGGCTGGGGACCGCTTCCCGCCGATCCCGGCTGGCTGCACCGCCAGGCGTTATTCTGCCTGACCTCCCCGCACGGAGCCATCGATGTGTTCCGCACCATCCTTGGCCTGGAAGGGCGTTACGAAGAGTGCCAGCGGGAGGCGGCCTCACGGACGACCGCAGCGGGCACCCCCTACCCGGCATATGCTGGAGTGCCAGCGGGCGCTACCCCTCACCTTGCAAAAACCGGAACGCATCCGTATTCTACAAGGATCATGAATCCGGTTCCGCCGATGTCCACGGAGGACAAACAGCGCGAGGAGGCCAAACGGGAGCGAGCCTTCGATCCCTTGGAGCGCTGGCTGGCCATTCAGCGAACCATCACCTGGACCGAAACCCAATTACCACCGGAAAAACGGCGCAACCGCCCCCGTCTGCCCGTGTCGGGGTAACAATCACAACAGACAATATTGAACACCGAACACTTCGAATACATTGATTTCAGAAACAAACGAATTTCTTATTCGGTGTCACTTGCTTCATGACCAAAGCGGCGCAGAGCGCCGCACTCCATAACGGACGTCACGGCCAACGGGATAAAATATCTATCCAACCTCCGCATCCTAGGTCTTGTTAACGAAAAGGGGCTTGGGATTTGCGGCGGCGCGGCTAGTTGGCCGGGGATGGAGGGAATTTCTGTTCAATTTACCACCCTGGACTGGGTGGTGGTGGCGTTGTATCTGGGGCTGACGACTTGGATCGGTCACGCGTTGCGGGGAAAGCAGGCGACGATCCGGGACTTTTTCATGGCGGGTCGGCGACTGCCGTGGCCGGCGGTGAGCGGGTCGATGATCGCCACGGAGATCAGCGCGTTGACGTTTATCGGGGTGCCGGGAATGGTGTTCGCGGCAGGGGGAGACTTCACATATCTGCAATGGGCAATCGGTTCGATCCTGGCGCGGTGTCTGGTGGGTATCTATCTGGTGAAGCGCTATTATGAAGCGGAGATTTACAGTCCCTATGATTACATGGAGCAAAGGCTGGGGTTGACGGCCAAGCAGGTGACGACGGTGCTGTTTTTTCTGGGGGCGATGCTGGGGCAGAGTGTGCGGCTGTTGGTGACGGCGCTGATTCTGCGCACGGTGACGGGGCTGGATTTTTATCTGTGTATCGTCGTGATCGGATTGTTCGCTGTGGGATGGACGTGGATGGGAGGAATGGCGACGGTGATCTGGACCGATGTGGTTCAGTTTTTCCTTTTTCTTTTCGGCGGCGCACTGGCGCTGGTGTGGATCGTGATGTCGCTGCCTGGCGGATGGGGTGAGTTGTTGGCGGTGGGAGACGCCGCGGACAAGTGGCGCTTGTGGAACCTGACAACGGACCCGGCGGTGGAATTCACATTGTGGGTGGCGTTGCTGGCAATGCCGTTCCAGAATCTGGCGGCGTTTGGCACCGACCAGCTCAACGCCCAGCGGATGTTCTGCTGCCGCGACGCGGATGACGCGCGCAAGGCGATCATTGCCAGCTCGTTTTCGCAGGTGGTGACGGTGTTGATGATGATGGTGGGGGTGGCGCTGTTTGTTTACTATC
>CAZTYG010000408.1:0-2191 GCA_964617445.1 uncultured Blastochloridaceae bacterium | reverse complement strand
TCCCCAAATCGCACCTTTCGGGTAATGTCTTGCTGATTTGGGGAAAAGCGACTATACAGAGAGGCGGTTTGGTTGGCGTGGGTTTTTCAGCGACTGGGCATGAAGGGTCAGGGCCATGTTTTCAGTTCGATCGGTCTGGTTCGGTTTTTTGCTCTGCGGGTTGTGCGCAGGGGGGTGGAGCAGCGCTGCGAACGCAGCCGACACTACCACTGCACCATCGAGGTTTCGCTCGGCGGATGACGGTTGGCTGGATGTGAGTGACTTCTTGGACGAAACATATGGGTTCCTGCCGGTGGTGATCCCCATCACCGAGCCGGCGGTGGGATACGGTGCCGCCGCTGCCCTGGCGTTCATCAGCAACCCGCTGGGTAAGTCCCGGGAAGGCTTCGGCAGACCCAGCATCACGGCAGTCGGCGGGTTGGGCACCGAAAACGGCACCAGGGGCGCCATGGCGGGCGATTTACGGTATTGGCTGGACGACCGGTTGCAGACTCTGTTGGCCGTCGTCCACTCCTCGGTCAATCTCGATTTTTATGGCATCGGCGCAGACAGCGGACTAATCGGCCGTCCACTGAGTTACCAGTTGGAAACCAGGGGCGGGATGCTGCAGGCAAAGCACCGCCTCGGGGAGTCACGCCTCTGGGCAGGAGTCAACTACGCCTTCGCCGCAACCCAAGTCAGCTTTAACGCGCCCACGGGAGTACCCGGACGTCCTGACTTCCAAAAAGATTCGAACGTGGGCGGGTTGATCCCCTCCTTAACTTTCGATTCCCGCGACAACATCTTCACGCCCATTCAGGGAACGTATGCCGAGCTTCAGGCCGGCCTGTTCAGCCAGGCCCTGGGAGGAGACGATGCGTTTCAGCGCCTGCGACTTGTCGCCATGCAGTTCATTCCCCTGCAGCCCAGGCTATACCTTGGGATTCGCGGCGACATTACGGCCAGTTTTGGCGCAGTTCCGTTTTATTTGCGACCGTTTGTCAACCTTCGCGGTGCACCAATCATGCGCTACCAGGGCGAGGCGGTGGCCCAGATCGAAGCCGAGCTGCGTTGGCAATTCTGGAAGCGCTTCAGCCTGGTGGGATTTGCCGGCGGGGGCGCGACCTGGAACGACCACGAGCGTTTTGAAAATACCCAGACGCTGGTTACCGGCGGCACTGGCTTACGCTACGAAATAGCGCGAAGATACGGTATTCACATGGGGCTGGACGTGGCGTTCGGCCCGGACGACACTGCTGTTTATGTCCAGGTTGGAAGTGCGTGGGCACGTCCCTGATGGACCTTCGGGGCGCACCCCCTTCCCGGTGAACCCGACAGGGCCGTTGGGCAGATGGGTTTCGACAAAACGACCCCAATGAGCGGAATCGGGGGCCTTTTTGGAAAGCTACCTGTCAGGACGGGTTAAATGACCTCTTGTGACAGGCAGCGCGAAGGATAGTCATCGTTTTGGGGTCTATTTTTCTAAAAACGAACGGCCATTCCGAAATAGTATTGCCAGCCTTCGACATCGATTTCGCCCGGCTCATATTTCAAACTCAGGGTCGTTTCGTTGACGCGGGCGCCGATAGTGAGCCCGATTTTTTCAGTAAAAAAAAGGTCTAAACCGGCGCGGGCATAGGCGCCCACACCAAAACCGGAATCCGATTGGGAGGCGATATCTTCTGAGGTCGCCGCCCCGGGTTCGGTACCCCATTTGGCCCAGACGAGCAAAGGGCCGGCGCCTACGTACAGCCGGAGCCAGCCAGCGGGTTCGAAGGAGAGAAAACCGCCCGCAAAGTAGTCGAACAAAAGCGAGTTCACATCCACCGAGACCGCTACGCGGCCGCCTTCGCTGCCCGAAGAAGCGCTAAAGGTTCGAACATCACTATCCAGGCTGAAGAGCATACCGGTTTCAAAGCCATATTTAAAAGTTCCGCCACCAATTGGCTTTTGTGCATCGGCGCCGAAAATATGGATGTCGAAGTCACCCGCTCCAAAGTCAGGATTATTGTTTGCGATGCTCATCGTGCCATAGAAAACATGACCGGTGAGCGACTCTTTTTTCTCTTGTGACAAAGCGTTTCCCATCGACAACAGCCAGAAAGCGGTGCAGATGATCAGAGTCAGCGACGGTTTGATTTTCAAGTAAGGTCACCTTCCATTCAACGCATTTTTATTACCAGCGGCCCCTTTACCGCCTCCATGATATAGG
>CAZTYG010000407.1:0-2193 GCA_964617445.1 uncultured Blastochloridaceae bacterium | reverse complement strand
CTTTGAGGACATCGAAGGGGGCTTTGGCGTCATCGGGCACGAGTTCCTCCATGCCGGGGTCCGGATTGAGGTCGAGTTCAGGGACGGCGCGGTGGGGCGGGTCCATGACGTTGTTGGAGGGGATAAAGGAGAGCAGGCGCTGGACGAGACGCAGGGCGTCTTCTTCATTTTCGGCCAGGAAGTGGATGTTGCCGCTGACGGTCGCGTGAGCGGTCGGGCTGCCAATGTCGTCCATGGAGCATTGTTGGCCGGTGACGGCTTTGATGACGTCCGGGCCGCAGATAAACATGTTGGAGCTGCCTTTGACCATGATGATGAAATCCATCAGCGCGGGAGAGTAGGCGGCACCGCCGGCACAAGGACCGGCAATGACAGCGATCTGTGGCACCACACCGGATGCCAACACATTGTGGAAAAATACGTCGCCGTAACCGGAGAGGGATTCGTCACCCTCTTGAATGCGTGCTCCGCCGGAGTCGTTGAATCCGACGATGGGCATGCCGCATTTGATGGCGTATTGCATGGTATCGGTGATTTTTTGGGCGTGAATGCGTCCGAGGGAGCCGCCGGCAATGGTGAAATCCTGGGAGAAGGCGGCGACGGGGCGGCCTTCGATATGGCCGATTCCGGTTACGACACCGTCGTAGGGAAGTTTTTTCTTCTGCATCCCGAAGTTGTGACAGGCGTGTTGGGCGTGCATGCCGGTTTCCTGGAAAGAACCGGGGGTGAAAAAGCGAATTAGGCGCTCGCGGGCGGAGAGCAGGCCCTTGGCAAGGCGGGCATCAATTTTATCCTGCCCTCCGGCGGCGAGGGCTTCGGCACGGTTCTTTTCGAGCAGGTCCAGGAGGTCTTGGGGGGTGGGCATGGAGTTTTAGATTTCAAGAATTAAGGTTTAAGTGAGCGGCGGATTTTTCGAGAAGCTCGCGAAGGAACGCAAAGGATTGTGTCAGGGTTTGGGCATGCAAAATTCGGTGAGAACACCGAAAGTGGACTTGGGGTGGAGGAAGGCAACCAGTTTGTTGGCGGCACCCTCGAAGGGGACCTCGTGAATGAGTTGGCAGCCGGTGTCTTTGGCCTGCGTGAGCTGGGCGCTGATCTCATCGGTCGCAAAGGCAATATGGTGAATTCCGCCGTGTGGATTTTTTTCGAGAAACTTCGCGATCGGGCTATCCGGTGCGGTTGGTTCGAGTAGCTCGATATGGACCTCGCCGCAATGGAAAAACGCGGTCCGGACTTTCTGGGAAACAATCTCCTCGCGTTTCTCGCACCTGAGGCCGAGGGTTTTTTCGTAGTAGGGAATGGTCTCGTCCAGGGATTTGACGGCGATTCCGAGGTGGTCGATGCGTTGGATCATAAGCTATTTTCTCCTTGAATGACATCAAACATTATAAAAGCTTATGTAAGTGTCCATCAAAATCGGTGCGAACGACGAAAAAAATTCCCAAGCATAGAAAAGCGTGTAGAACTTCTTGAGCACAAGCAAGTTCCCGTCGATTTCAGGGTTAAACGAGCGACTGCCCGAATTGAAATTAATATTAGCTTGCCTCAAGAATTAGAATTGCTTCTATAAATCACCATGACAAACCCTGTTGGCTTTAATAACACCGCGCTTCGCGATGGACATCAATCTCTTGCGGCCACCCGGATGAGCACCGCACAGATGTTACCGGTGGCGCCGTTGCTCGACCAAGCCGGGTTCGCCGGATTGGAAACATGGGGTGGCGCGATCATCGACTCCTGTCTGCGTTTCCTGGGGGAAAATCCTTTCGACCGTCTGCGCACGTTGAAAAAAGCAGCACCCAAGACTCCCCACCTGATGTTGCTGCGCGGCCAGAACATCGTGCAATACACCAGTTTTCCCGACGATGTGGTGACGGCGTTTGTTAAATGTACCGCGGCCGCGGGCTGCGACATCCTGCGTATTTTCGACGCGCTCAACGATCCGCAAAACCTGCAAACCGCCATCAAAGCGACCATCGATTCAGGCAAGCACGCCCGCGGAGAAATTTGTTACACCATGAGCCCGGTGCATACCGCTGAGAAATTCGTCGAGTTCGGTTGCCAACTCGCGGAAATGGGTTGCCACTCCATCGGTATCAAGGACATGTCCGGGATTCTTTCGCCGCCCATGGCGGCACGTCTTGTGCGCGAATTGAAGGAGAAAACCAAACTCCCCGTCACGGTCCACAGCAA
>CAZTYG010000406.1:0-2194 GCA_964617445.1 uncultured Blastochloridaceae bacterium | reverse complement strand
GTTGTTCATCAACACCACATCACTCTGCTCCATCGCCGCGTCATTACCCTTTGCACCCATGGCGATGGAAACATGCGCCGCTGCCAGGCTCGGCGCGTCATTCACCCCGTCGCCCACCATCGCCACCATCCATCCCTCCCGCGCCGCGTCCTGCACGATTCGCAGCTTGTCACGCGGCTTGAGCCCCGCGCGGATTTCCTCCTCCCGCAGGCCGATCTCCCGCCCCACCTCCCGCGCCACTTCCTCACGATCGCCCGTCAACATCGCCAGGCGATATCCCCGTCCCCGCAGCGCCTCCAGCACGGGCAGAGATTCTTTTCGAACCCGGTCCCGCAACAGAATCCGTCCCAACAAATTCTCCCGCAACACCCACACCTCGGTGTGCGCGGGTGGCGGCTCAGGCAGGTCCTCCACGATCATTTCCAACCCACTGTCCGCCAGCAGCTCCCGTCGTCCCAGCACCACCCGACCCCCGCCGGTCTCCGCGATCACACCCCTGCCCATCACTGAATGAAACCCCGCGGCCTCCCGCAACTCCAACCCCTGCGCCCGCCCGTAGCGCACCACCGCCCGCGCGATTGGATGGCTCGATAAATTTTCCAGCGCATAGGCCACCTCCGCCGCCTCCCGCTCCCGGCCGGGTGGTATGCTATCCACCCGCACTACCTCCATCTCACCGCTGGTCAGCGTTCCCGTCTTGTCCAGCGCCACCATGTCCACCGCCGCCAGCTTCTCCACTGCGGCACCCCCGCGGAACAATATCCCCTGCCGCGCCCCGCGCGCGATCGCCGCGAGAATGGCCGAGGGAATCGATAACACCAACGCGCACGGACTGGCCACCACCAACAACGTCATCGCCCGATAGAATGCGGAATACCCCTCCTCCGCCACAAACGGAGCCACTCCCCACACCAGCCAGCACACCAAGAAATATGCCGCCGTCATTCCCAGCACCATCCACGTGTAGGGCGTGCCGAAACGATCAGTGAAACGCTGCGATGACGCCTTTCGTTCCCGCGCCTCGCTGATCAGATGAATGATCTTTTGCAACGCGCTGTCCCGCGCCGGTCGCACCACCTCCGCATCCACCGCACCCCATAAATTCAGTGTGCCGCTGAACACCTCATCCCCCGGTCCCTTTTCCACAGGGGCCGATTCCCCCGTCAACGCCGCTTCATCCGCCGCTGTCTTCCCGGACACCACCACGGCGTCCACGGGGAACAACGCGTCCGCCCGCACACGCACCCGCTGGCCCACCCGCAACGACGCGGCCGGCACCTCCCGCTCCTCCCCGTCATCCACCAGCACCGCCTCCCGCGGCACGGAGCGGAACAACGCCCCGATCTCCCCGCGCGTCCGCGCCTGCGCGTAGGCCTCCAAAGCCCCGGACAAAGAGAAAAGAAACAACAGCAATGCCCCTTCCCCGAACGCCCCGATCGCCGAGGCGCCCACCGCCACCGCCAACATCAGAAAATGCACATCCAAATGACCCCGCCGCACCCCGTGCCAGGCGTCCACCGCCGCGTCCCACCCCCCGGCCGCCATCGCCGCAAGATACAACCCAATCACCCATCCATCTTGCGCGTCCACAAGGTGCCCCAACAAAAAACCCGCCACGATCAACACCCCGCACAACACCGCCGACCCCAGCAAAAGCCGCCAGTCCTCTTCCTCCTCCGCCTCCTCCGGCTCCACCCACGGCATGGCCCGCCACTGCCAGAACCCGGGCGCCGTCGGACAGCTCGGCTTCTCCAACAACACCCCGCTGCCCTCCATCCGCTTCAGCTGGATGCCCCCCGCCGCCGCCACGCCGAATTCTTCCTCCATCCCCGCCAGTGCGTCCCGCAAATGGCGCCGCAACTCCTCCTCATCCACCTCCCCAAGCGTTGCCACCGAAAGCGTTTTTTCCTCCGTGTTTATCAGGACCGCATGCGCCCCCGGCTCCGCCATCAAAAAACGCGATAACCCCCGCAATCGCCTCCACGTTTCCTCATCACGCGGTTTGATCATCGTATCCCATCCTCCGCCACCGCTCACCCCGAGTCAAGCCACCCCGCAGGACCTCCCGCCCTGCCCCCTATTTCTCGGTCAAGGATGCCTGAGAGGCCGTCCCAAAAGTGCTGAAACGCCGTTTTACGTCGGATAAAATCCGTGGGCGGCGTTGCCCTTCGGCCACGAGCTCAGGGCCGAGTGG
>CAZTYG010000405.1:0-2204 GCA_964617445.1 uncultured Blastochloridaceae bacterium | reverse complement strand
ACGGGCAGGGGTACTCGGTGCGCGAGGTGGTCGAGGTCGCGCGCGAGGTGACCGGACGCGTCATCGCCGTCGAGGTGGCGCCGCGACGTGCCGGCGACCCGAGGTTGGCCGGACTATGCGGCGGAGGCCGACGGCCCTTTCCCGGTATGAAAACGCCCGAAACAAATGCAAAGCAACAGAGATGAACTCAACGGACATTTATAACATCAGACAAAGGGGAGCGGTCGGTGATGGCAGCACTTCGGACACGCAGGCCATCAGGCAGTCTCTGGAGGACTGCCGCCGGAACGGCGGCGGCACGGTTTACTTCCCGCCGGGCACCTATCTGTGCGGAACGCTCACCCTTTTTGACAACCTCACCCTGCATCTCGATGCCGGTGCGGTTCTGCTTGAGTCCCAGCGCGAGGACCTCATCAGCGCGACCGTCTCCTCAACTGGAGGCAAAACATTCTCCCACCCGCACCTGATCCATGCCGCCGGGGCCAGGAATATTGCCATTTGCGGGCATGGCGAAGTCCGCGGACGCGGGGCTTCCGCCGACAGCGGTAAAGATTTGCGCGAACGCGGATTCCGCTCCGGGATCATCTACCTGACCGACTGCGTTGGAGTCAGGCTAACCGATTTTACCATTCGTCAGGGCGATGCATGGACGGTGCATATGCACGGCTGTGAAGAAATCTTTCTACAGGGGGTTTCGATTCTCAACAACCTCTTCCGCCGAGGTGGCAACGACGGGCTCGACCTCAACTGTTGCCGTAATGTGATGGTCACCAATTGCCGGATTGAGGCGTGGGATGACTGCATTGTCCTCAAGACCAAGGATCGGGAACAGCTGGATGATGCGGTCGGCAAGACCTGTGAAAACATCGTGGTCACCAACTGCGTTTTCCGCACCGGCTGTACGGCCCTGAAAATCGGCAGCGAGAGCAAGGGCGATTTCCGTGACATCCATTTCAGCAACTGCTCCATCCGTGAATCGTCTGTCGGATTCGGCATCTACCTGCTTGATGGGGCTTTGGTGGAGCGCGTGAGCTGCACCAACATTTCCATGGAGATCGTCCCGGACAACCGCTATCGCCCGCAGGATGAGCCCTATTTCATCCACATATGGCCCATTTGCATATTTGTCGACCGGCGCACACCAGAATCCCGGCTGGGCCGTATCCGGGATGTGATCCTCCGCGACATCCAAGGGCAAAGCGACTACGGAGCACTGGTCCTGGGCCATCCCGAGAGTCCGATTGAGAATCTCTGTCTTGAGAATATCACCCTGCGGGTAAATGCGAATCTACCCTACTCTCCACGCCAACTTCCCTGTCATCAGGGTTATCTTGAGGATCGCAACCGGATCCGTCGTTCCCAATCCCCGGGTCAGGCTTCCGAACTCCTTCCCGCACGGCCGGAGCAACTCCCGCCCCATCAACCGGCATACCTCAATATTGAGGAAGTCAGCGACTTGACCATGGAAAATTTCAAGATCTACGTGACCGAAGCAGCCGCAGCCGGAAACAGCCGCGTGGCGCTCTCCAAGGTCAACGTGGCCGACACAAGCCCGCACCGAACAAGCCAATGGCGGACATCATCACCCCAAACGTCTTCCGACAAAAAGATTGCATAAAAACGACGGAGTCAAATGAAAACACCAAACGTCCTCAACCCCGCGCCTCCGGTTGCCGATCCGGAACTTCCGCGATCTTTGTGCCCGCGTTTCCGAGTCTTGTGCCAGCGGGAGGTGCGGCCTGTCCTGCACACTCCGGATGCGGCGATTGTCCGGCTCGACGCCGATGATTTGCGCATCCGTGTCGAGTGGGACAAGCCCGTCGTGACGGTCGAGGTGCGCCCTCTTGGAAAGGTCGACGTAAATCGGGTTGGAAGCCAGGCAATAGAATTGCTTTTGCCCGGACCCGGAAGCTACTGCCTGGAATGCGACGGGGATGTGGCTTATCCGCTGGTGATTCTGGTCGAACGCGAAGAACTCTGTCCGTCCGCAGGCCAGATCACGCGGGTTGGGCCGGGACGTCATGCTTCCGCCGACATCGCGGTCCCGGACGGCGGGATTCTTTTCCTCGAGGATGGGGCTTGGATTGACGGTGGGCTCAGCCTGATCGGGCGCAGGGACATCACCATCCTGGGACGGGGCAGCCTCGACGGCGTGGTGGCGGGAACCGTGCCCCTCTATCTGGAAGACTGCGAACGCATTACGG
>CAZTYG010000404.1:412-2208 GCA_964617445.1 uncultured Blastochloridaceae bacterium | reverse complement strand
GGTGGAGGATCGGCCGGTGGGGGTGACTGCGGTAAGATGGTGGGTGCCGGGGGAGGGGTTCCAGCGGAGGCCGCCGCCATTGGTTTGACCGAGGTAGGATTGGTTGGCGAACCAATAAAGGATGGGTTCGGGGGGGACGGTGTGGAGGAGGAGGGGTTCGGTTTCGGGACCGGTATGGTAGGTGAAGCCGTGTTTGACACCCCGGATGGATGGACCCGGAGGATTCCGGGTCCGGGCGGGGCGGTGCGTAACAAGTGGGGAGACGCCGGGATGGATCCAACCGGAAATGAGTCCGGGAGAGGGTTCGGTGTGGGACTGTCCGGTGGCGGGATCGAACCAGCGGCGGGCAAGGTCGAGATTTCCGTTCTGAAGCCAGTGGGGTGTATATTCGACGGTTTCGACGGCGCGGATGGAATCGATGATGGAAAAAAAGAGGGGAGCGGCGGTCCGGCGTCCCACGAGGGCGGGATTGGGAGCTCCGTCGAAGTTGCCAACCCAGACGACGAGGGTGAAGCGATCAAAGATACCGGCGGTCCATGCATCCCGGAATCCCCAGGAAGTGCCGGTTTTCCACGCGATGGGCGCGTCGGGTGGGCTTTGGGGGTGGATGAGGGCACCGGGGCGGAGGGCTTCGGTCATGGTTTGAAGTGTGAGCCAGCAGGATTCCGGGCGGAGCCGGGGTGGGGTTTGAGTGGATGCGTTGTTGCTGGAGGCAAGCGCGGTGATGGGCCGGGAATTGCCGTGGTTGGCGAGAGTGGTGTAGAGGAGGGCGAGTTCCACAGGGCTGACTTCGACGGCACCGAGGGCGAGAGCCAGTCCGTAGGATTCGGCAGGACGGAGGGGAAGGCCCATTTCTTGGAGCCATTGGTGGAGTGTGGGGGAACGGAGTTGGGCGGCGAGCCAGACGGCGGGGATGTTGCGGCTTTGGCGGAGGGCGGCGTCGGCGGTTACGGGTCCGAGCGCCTGCCGGTCGAAGTTTTCGGGTTCGTAGCCGTAGAAATCGGTGGGCGTATCGGCGAGTATGGTATGTGGATGTGCGAGTCCTTGTCCGTAGGCGAGGGTGTAGATGAAAGGTTTGAGGGCCGAGCCGGGGGAACGGCGCATGAGGATGCCGTTGTTTTGTCCGAGGATGGCTTGGTTGTGGAAGGATGCGGAACCGACAGCGGCCAGAACGTGTCCGGTTTGGTTTTCCACCAACAATGCGGCGGCGTTGTGGATACCGTGGGCGTGGCCAGCGGCGACATGAGCGTGGATGCGTTCTTCAAGAATTCGTTGGAGGGGGAGTCGAATGGTGGTGTGTATGGCGGCGGGGCGCTGGTGGGGGTGGTGCAAGAGAAGCGAGGTGACGAGGTGCGGGGCCAGGAAGGGGAGTTCGGCGCGGGTGTGGAAATCCGGCAATACCGGTTCGCGCCCGGAGCTTGGCGGCGGGAGGAGGGCGGAGAGCCTATGAAACGCCGCCTGAAGGTGGGGGTTGGCTTCCCCGATTGCCGGGTCGCGGTTCGCGGGGTTGCGTGCGGCGGGGCTTTGAGGGATGACAGCGAGTGAGATACATTCGTCGCGGGAGATACCCGACGGCGGTCGTTGAAAGTAGATGAGTGCGGCGGCTCCGACTCCCTCAATGTTGCCACCGTAGGGTGCGAGATTAAAGTAGGCTTCGAGGATTTCGTCTTTGGAATAGCGAGTTTCGAGGCGGAGGGCGTGGAGAATTTGGCGGAGTTTACCGGATGGGGTGCGGGTGTTGAGGCGGTGGCGCAGGCGGGCGAGTGCGCGTGAGTGGAAAGCGGGTGGTGCTTCGC
>CAZTYG010000404.1:0-402 GCA_964617445.1 uncultured Blastochloridaceae bacterium | reverse complement strand
GCGGTGGCGCAGGCGGGCGACTTGCATGGTGAGGGTGGAGGCACCAAAACGTTGTCCGCGGTTGAGGAAAAAATTCCAAGTGGCCCGGCCAAGGCGGTCGGGGTTGATTCCAGGGTGTTGAAAGTAGCTGCGGTCTTCCCAACGCAGGGTGGCTTTTATGAGGTCGTCGGGGATTTCGTCACGCTGGACACGGACGCGGTAGGTTTGGTCGGCGGCGAGGGTGAGGCGCAGCAGGTTGTCTTCGGCGTCCAGGACCCGGGTGGAAAAAGGGATGTCTTCGAGCAGAGGCAGACGGGGGCTCAGAAATATCCATGCGACGAATAGCGCGGGGGCAAGAAAGATGAGTCCGATGATGCGCAGTCGGAATTTCACGGTTGGGAGATGGTGAATTCATCAACGGCG
>CAZTYG010000403.1:718-2210 GCA_964617445.1 uncultured Blastochloridaceae bacterium | reverse complement strand
GGTCAGAAGCAGGAATGCGAGCAGGAGCAGGCTCAGCAATACCGGACCCCAGACCTTGCGCAGGCCGGCGTATTGGCGCACAAACCAAAGGAGAAACACGAAGAACGTTGCCGAAAAAGCGACATCCCAGCGCCGCCAGAACACAATCGCTTCAGCTGAATGCGCCTGATAGCCGCCCGCCTTCGCCACGACGTGCCCCGCAGCCATCAGGCACAGCAGGAAGAACCACAAATGCATCCAGTTCAGCGGGCGGCCACTCACCTTTGCGGCATGATGAAACCCTGCGTACAGGCAGGCGCCGGCGAAAAGATACAAGGTTGGAGGCAGCATCCCGTCCATGAGTCGTCAGCTGCGCACGGAGCCAACCATCGCGAACCAGGGTTTGACCCAATCCACGTGCATCATCGTCGCCCCCAAAGACGATTGGCGGTCATCCGAAATTCGGTTGGCACGGCTCTTGATCGTTCCCAAATTCACCCTCGCCGCGCGCAGATCCAGCCCGCCGAAAGTCACCGGCTGTTTCCTCATTCTGCCGGATGGACATTTCATTGGAAAGGCGACCGCGCAAACCCCCCCGATTCGTCCCGGGTCGGTGCGGCGCCCGTGGTATGAGGCATACGGCCCCAGGGCGGGCCGCGCCACCATCCGCAGCGGGGGAATGCAAAACGGCCGCCCTCCCCAAAAGGGCAGGCGGCGGTTCAGCCGATCGGGCTCAATCGCCGGCGTTGCCCCCGGACCAGGTTCACCACCCGAGGGTTCCGGGAGACGATGCTCTCGTCATTCTCCCGCGGGCGCCGGCTGTACGCTGATGGCGATGGATTCCTGAAAGAGCGCATTGACGTCATCACCCACATTGATGGTGTCGAGGTCGATCTCCTCGGAGACCTCGAGGACCACCGTCCGCTCGACACCCCGGATCGTCACAGTACGCGCGCCTGCGTCGACGGCTGTCACGGTACCGACCGCAGCCGCAGTGTGCTCGATACGCACGCCCGGTCTCTGACCCAGTTCCGCGCGCCAGACGTCCACCACATCGGCGCGCATCGGCTCTTCACCGGTCGCCGGGCTGGCCATCAGCAACAGGCCCACGCTGTGCTCGACCACCACACGGTCACCCACCTCCACCTGGGCGAGATTGCGCACTTCCTCACCCGCGACGAACCGGATCGCCTCACCGTCCTCGTCGCGCAGCACCACCTCCCGCGTGTCGAGGTCGACCGACTCCACGGTCGCGACCATGCTGGACACGCTGCCCAACACAACGCCAGGCTTGTCGGTGTCGCTCGCTGCCGGCAATGCCGTGCACCCCAGAAGTGCCCCAATCAACGTCATGGCACCCGCCAAATTCTTAAGATCAACCATCAACCCTCTCCTTCATGACATTGTTTTATATAACTTCACACCATACGCCCTATTCGTGCGACAGTGTCGGGGCCGTAGTTTTCCCTAAGGCGGCATGGATTGCCGAAAGCAGCTCCTGCTCGGAAAACGG
>CAZTYG010000403.1:0-708 GCA_964617445.1 uncultured Blastochloridaceae bacterium | reverse complement strand
AAGGCACCGGCGATTTTCTCATTCTGCCGGATGGACATCCCATTGGAAAGGCGACGGCGAAGGCCCTGCCGATTCGTCCCGGGCGCCGCACCGACCCGGTTCACCATCCGCGCGTTCCGGGACGCGATGCCCTGGTCATTCTTCCGCGGCAGCGAGAATCGCCGAAAGCAGTTCCTGCTCGGAAAACGGCTTGCGCAGAACGGTCTCTGCGCCGGCCGCCAAAACGGCCCTCACCACGACGGGATTGTCGTGCGCAGTGATGAAGACGATGGGCAGATCCGGGCAACGCGACGCCAGCGCCGCCTGTACCTCCATGCCGGTCATCTCGGGCATGTACATGTCCAGAATGACGCAGTCCGGACGGTCAGCGGTGATGTCCGCCAGGAATTCGCGGCCGGACGCGTACAGATCGACCTGCATACCCGCCATCCGCAGCAGGCGGCCAAGGGCCCTGCGGACGGACTCGTCGTCGTCAACGAGGGCAACCTTGATGGCAGCGCCGCACATGGAGGGAGATGTGTCACCGTAGTCCCGCGATGCGATAACACTACTACCGACGCCCCACCCCGTATATTGGCCTTTGGTCCCGGGTGCCCGGGTCCCCTTTCAGCCGTGCTGCACGGTCAGAGATACTTTTCCAGCGGGAACGATGCGATCAGCACGGACTTGAAGCGCTCCCACCAGCCCGTTTCCGGCTCACGGCGCCAC
>CAZTYG010000402.1:0-2215 GCA_964617445.1 uncultured Blastochloridaceae bacterium | reverse complement strand
AGCCCTCGCGGGCGAGGGTGCGGAGGACGGCGAGGTTGGAATTGGCCTTCATGGCGTAGCAGACCATGTGATCGAGGTCGGAGAGCGCGTTACGCAGGCCGTGGAAGTGATCGAGCAGGGTTTGGGCGGAATAGACGTAGAGGGGGGTGCCGAAGCGGGCGGCGAGGTCGTCGAGCTTCACGTCCTCGACGTGGAGCGCGCCGCGTTTGCGATGGAAGTGGTGCATAAGAGATATCACTCAACCGGGAATCCGGCGGAGGCAAAGACAATTTTACGGACGGTAACCCGCCGCTAGGGCGAGAAACTCCGTCGTTTGCGCGCGGACCCAGTCGTCATGGCGGCCGAGCTCCGCCGCCATCAGCCGGGCGGTGGGTTCCGCGGCTTCCGCGGCGGCGGTGGCATCGTAGATCAAGGCGCGGGTGCGCCGGGCCAAGGCGTCGCCGACGGTACGGGCCATTTCGTGGCGTGCGGCCCAGACGATCTCAGCTTTTGAATACGGCAATTGTGGGTGTAGAGGTTGGGCCCAATCGGGGTGCTCCTTTTCCAATGTGCGCACGCCCTCCGCGTCGGCACCGTAAACATCCAAACGATCATCAGTTCGCGACGAGGTGGTGTGGCCGTGAATGGGGAGGGAAGAGGTGACGCACGGACGATCGGGCAGGCCGGCCATGCGCAGAGCGGTGTCCAGAGCATCCTGTGCCATTTTGCGGTAGGTGGTCCATTTGCCACCGACCAGGGTGACCAGTCCGGATGGGGAAACGATGACCTCATGATTACGGGAGATGGATTTGGTCGGCGTTCCGTCGGAACCGGGGGGGCGGACCAAGGGGCGCTGGCCGGCGAACCAGGAGCGAATGTCCTCCGGTCCGGGCTTGCGTGCCAGATAACGCGCGGCGTTGCGCAGGAGGAAGTCCACCTCCTCGGCAAGCGGGCGCGGTTCCCATTCGGGCTGGTCGCGTGGGGTGTCGGTGGTGCCGACCAATGCGCGCCCGTGCCATGGAATAACAAAAAGCACCCGTCCGTCGTCGGTGTGCGGCACCATCACCGCCGAGTCGCCGCGCAAAAAATTCCGATCCAGAACCAGATGAACTCCCTGGCTGGGCTGGACAACCGGCGCGGTTCCGGCCTCGTCCATACGCCGCACCGAGTCGGTGAAAATGCCGGTGGCGTTGATCACCACCCGTCCGCGCAGCCGCAGTTCCCGGCCGGTCTCGTCGTCCACCGCCGTGACTCCGCCGGTCATGCCGCCGTTTTTGAGCAATCCGGTGACGTGGCTGTGGTTCAGGACGACCGCGCCGTGGTCGGCGGCGGTGCGCGCCAGCGCGACCGCCAGTCGGGCGTCGTCGAACTGGCCGTCGAAGTATTCGGTCCCGCCCAACAGCCCCTCGGTCTCGATGTTCGGAATTCGTTCGATGGTCTCCAGCCGTGAGAGGTGGCGCGACGGGGCGAGATTAAGTTTGCCGGCCAGCATGTCATAGACCTTGAGGCCGATGCCGAAAAATGGCCCCTCCCACCATTGGTAGTTGGGGACGATGAAGGACTGGTGGCGGACGAGATGGGGGGCGTTGCGGTGCAGCAGGCCGCGCTCGTGCAGTGCTTCGAGCACCAGCGGGATATCGCCCTGTTCGAGATAACGAACGCCGCCGTGGACCAGCTTGGTGCTGCGGCTGGAGGTGCCCTGGGAGAAGTCATTTGCCTCCAGCAGGATGGTGGAAAGCCCGCGCGAGGCGGCATCGACAGCCACGCCCAGCCCGCTGGCGCCGCCGCCGATCACCACCACGTCCCATTCCCGTTCCGACTCCGCCCGCGCCAGCATGTCGGCGCGGTTCACGTGCAATCCTCGCGTTCCCACTCACGTGCCCGGCGCACCGCACGCGCCCAGCGGTCGAGCCGGGAGGCGCGTTCCGCCGCCGTCATGTGCGGGTGGAACACGCGGTCGGCGGTGCGCATGGATTTCATTCCGGCGGGGCTGTTCCAAACTCCGGCACCGAGTCCGGCCATCAGTGCCGCGCCCAGAGCGGTGGTTTCCAACTGGCGCGGACGGTCCACCTCCACGTCCAGGAGGTCGGACTGTATTTGCATCAACAAATCGCTGGCCGAGGCGCCGCCGTCCACCCGTAGGGTGGCAATGTCGCGTCCGGAGTCCTCGCGCATGGCATGGAGCAGATCGGTCACCTGCAGAGCGATGCTTTCCAAGGCGGCGCGGGCGATGTGC
>CAZTYG010000401.1:0-2240 GCA_964617445.1 uncultured Blastochloridaceae bacterium | reverse complement strand
CATTCCGTGCCGGAATGACGGACGGCGGGGGTTCGCGGATGCTCCACTTCCACTGGGCTAAACCGTGTTGCTGCGGTTAGCACACTCACCCACAACCCACGTGGCGGCCGGGCGATCGTTAGGCAAATGCGATTCAGCCCCCGACCCCTGTGCGCCACCAGCCCATCGGCCTTAACCTTGTCCAAAACCATCTCGACCTTATCCGGTTGCTGCCTTGCCTTATCCAGCATCGAGGACTTGCCGAAATCCACCAGCATTCGCTCCGTCCCGGCGGAAATCAGTGAGCGAGTGGTGCGGATCAACAATTGGCCACCAGTCACGCGCGGACAGGAGATTTCGGCCACTTCCGTGGCGCCATTTTTATTGGTTTTGAAGAATTTGTTTCAACGAATATCTCCCTCTGCGTAACGCAGCAAAAGAGCAAGCTGCAAAAAATAGTCCCGCGACCAGATGTCCAATGGGCGGGAATCCCTGATGAAGGGGCTGACCTCCTGCCGGACCGCATCGACATCCAGCGTTTCAATACGCGACCGAAACAAGTCCATGAAGCCCTCTGGCGACATATCCTCCCCCGACCAATGACCGCTTTGCCGTGCACGCTCGGAAAGGTGCCCCAAATTCAGCGGCGTACCCTTGCGGACATACCACTCGAAATCGAACCAGTCGCGCCCCTTGACGCGGTTCTTCCACTTCCGGAACAACAGCGCATGCATCTTGCCGGCAAACAGATCCGGCAGCGCGAAACACTTCACATAAAACGAATAGGGCTGGATCAACAGCCTTTCTTCGATAGCGAAGCCAAGTGGCGGGTCCGTATCCACCTCGAACTTGATCTTCAGTGTCTTGCCGCCCACCACCGTCAGGTCATAGATGCTGGAGCTTTTCTTCAGGAACGCCGAAGCGATATCCGTAGTCGCGGTCTTGCGCTTCTCGACCAGCTCGACCTCGAAGCCAAAGGCCGAGAATTCCTGGCGCAAGGACTGAAAATAGGGCTCGAACGAAAACGCCGGATCGGCCGCTAAGAGTGAAAAATCCAGATCCTCGGAAAACCTCGGTAAGCCATGAAAAATACGCAGGCAAGTGCCGCCATAAAAAGCCGCCCTGGCGAAGAAACCCGCGCGGTTCAGGCCAGCCAGAGCAATCTCCTGCATGACCTCGCGCAGAGCATGCGTCAGCGCCGCATCGGTATCACGCGGGTAACGCGCCAGCATCTGCTCGATCACCGTCACGGCAAGGTCTCCATGGTCTTGGCCAGCACCGTCAAATGCCCCGACTTGTAACCCGCACCAGCGCATTCGACGACGATGCCGCGGTCCAGCGATCTCAGCAGATCCATATCGACGCGGAGAAATTCCTCAAGCCAGGACCGCATGGCCGATACCGACATCAGCGGCAGGCGGCGCGTCAACATGATCAGGTCGCACAAGGCCTTCTCGGGCGAAGCCATCAGAAACGACACGCCGCCGGGCCCCTGCTCCATGCGAATGCCCACCGCATAGGCGGGCAGCGGCAGATGCGCGTAGGAAAAACGGCCCAAAGGGGTACTCACCACGCGGCTGCGTTTCGGCGTCACCGAAGTCACGTCGAAAACCCCTTCGGGGATCAAGCCGTGCCAACTCAACGCATACTCAAGCGACACGCAAGAAGGCCCATACAAGACATTGGCCACCAACGGCAACGAGATCGGGCCGTCCCGATAATCCGGCCCCAGCACATAAAGACCGCGACGCACCGGCAGCAGAACGCCCTTGGCCAGCCAATCGGCGATTTTGTCGTTTGGACGGCGATATCCTGCCAGCACCGACAGCAAAACTTCATGCCCAAACGGCACCCCGCCCAAAAACCGTAGCGATCGCTCCATTCGGACCTCGTATTCCTGCACACATAATCGGATATTATCCGATTATGTGTGCAGGAATACACGAATTCGCAACCGTAAAACCGGGGTTGCGCTCATACGCCGCTTACCACCGTCACCCCGGTATGGATTGCCGGGGCCCAGTGTCCAGGGATGGACAGGTCTCGTGTACCAACCACCCGAAACACATTCCCGTGCACTGGGTTCCGGCATTGGACATGTACATCCCTATACACTGGGTTCCGGCAGTGGGCATCGCACTTACCTGTGCACTGGGTTCCGGCATTCCCTGCCGGAATGACGGGCGGGCATGCGCATACGTCACTCACCCCCGTCACCCCGGCAGGGATTGCCGGGGCCCAGTGTCCAGGGATGGACGGGG
>CAZTYG010000400.1:0-2257 GCA_964617445.1 uncultured Blastochloridaceae bacterium | reverse complement strand
TGCGCATGGCATCGAGGGGAGGAGTGCGCCCGGTCCAGATTTCGAAGGAAAGCGCGCCCTGATGCAGGAGCATGGAGAGGCCGTTGGCACCGCGGGCACCGGCTTCGGCGGCGGCTTCGAGCAGGCGGGTGCGGGTCGGGCGGTAGATGGTGTCATAGACACAGTGGTGGGGCTGGAGGATGCGTGCGGGCAGGATGGGGGGGTCGTAGCGCTTGAGGCCGACGGAGGTGGCGTTGACAACGAGGTCGATGGTGTTCAACTCGCGCGCAATCACGTTTTCGTCCCACGGGACGGCTTTGACGCGTTCGTCCACACCGAGGAGTTTTTCGGAGCGGAAGAGGGGGGTTAGTTCTTGGGCGAGGGCGGCGGTTTTGTCGGCGGAGCGGTTGACCAGGACGAGCCGCTCGCATTTTTCCATGGCGGCTTGGCGGGCGAGGGCCTGACCCGCGCCGCCTGCACCGAGGATAAGGATACGCAGGTCGCGGACGTCGAGGCCGAATTCCTCGCGAATGGCGCGGACCCAGCCGGTGCCGTCGGTGTTGAAGCCGATGAGGCGTCCGTTTTCGTGGAGCACGGTGTTGACGCCGCCGAGTTTCTGGGCGGTATCGGTGACTTCGTCCACCAAGCCGTGCATAGCGACTTTGTGCGGCAGGGTGATGTTCCAGCCGGCGAAGGGCAGTTGCTTCATCGCGGCGACCGCGTCGGGCAGTTCGTCGGGAGAGATTTCGATTTTATGGTAGGCGGCTTCGATGCCGAGGGCCTGAAAGGCGGCGTGGTGGAGGGCGGGGGAAAGGGAGTGGGCGACGGGGTGGCCGATGACGCCGTAGGGGGCGGGAGTCTTGGGGATGGAGCCGATGGCGGAGGCGGGGAACATGTCGGACATGCCCGATAGCATGGGCATGCACAGGAGGAAATCAACTCCCGGCGTCCCGTTGGCTCATCCTGCTTGTCGTCTGACAAGAGACGGTATTAATATGGGGACAATGTCGGCGCAGCTCACCAAATCCAGACATATGGACAGCGTCCGCCAGTTCTCGATTTTTATGGAGAACAAGGTGGGGCGGCTGCTGGAGGTAATCAATCTGCTGGCGGAGCGGAACATCCATGTGCTGGCGTTGACGACGTTGGACACATCGGACAGTTCGATCATGCGGCTGGTGGTGGACGACCCCGACGCGGCGCGGGACCTGATCCTCGAGCATGGCATCCCGCACACCGAGACGGTGGTTTTGGTGGTGGAGTTGGATGGTGCCGACCAGTTGCAGCCAGCGCTGGCGCTGATTTTACAGGCGGAGATCAACATCCACTACGCCTATTGTTTTTTGACCCGGCCCATGGGCAAGCCCGCCCTTGTCCTGCATTTGGAGGACCCGGAAATCGCCGCCCAGGGATTGATGCGCAGTAAATTCCGTATTTTGGGGCAGAGCGATATTTCGCGATAAATCCGAACTACGCGGCAGGGGTGGGTTGGGTCGGAGGTTTCGGTGAGAGTCTCGGCGCGGGCACTGGTGTCGTTATTGCCTGTGCTTGGAGCGAGCCGATCACGGTGCCGACTGCCCACGAGAATAGAATCAGCAGGAGGAGGGCGGGGAGGGGGACGATCAGTGCCCAACCGGCGTAGAGCACGAAAGAGAGCAGGCAGGCCAGTGCCAGATTGAAAGGAAGCAGTGAGGCACTCATCCAGAGTTTGAAGTAGTAGGTGCTCCAGAGGGCAATGGCGGCGAAGACGATGCCAAGGACTAGGAATTGGAGAAAGGTGAGGGGAGCCATGACACGGCGCAGCAGGAGGTCGGCCAGGGCGTGGGCTTGGACGCGGGTGGGCGACATGGTGCCGGTGGGTGTGGGAACCGCCTCATAAGTTTCTTCGGCTTCCGGGCCGGTGAGCAGCAGGGCGCGGCGGATGTGGTCGAGGTTGCGGAACGGGGCGAGGCCTTTGCGGAGTTGCTCGGCGGAGAGCACAATCTCATAGAACTCGATTTCATGGAAAGGCACCGGTCCCCGGTAGCGAACGAGCATTCGTCCCTGGTGGTCGATGGGGATGCGTGCGAGTTTGAGGCCGTCGATGGAGTGCAGGAGGATGTGGGAGCCGGGGACGATTTCGGTGCGGGGAAGGGAGGCTCCGACCTGATGGGCGTAGGAGGCGAGGACGAAAGTGGGGGCGAGGCTTTCGCGAAAATTGAGGACGAGGGGGACGCGGCGGATGGGGCGTTGGTCGTTTTGGTGGAGCGCGGAAAGGCCGATGCGGTTGTGGGACCAA
>CAZTYG010000399.1:0-2261 GCA_964617445.1 uncultured Blastochloridaceae bacterium | reverse complement strand
AACCCCGAACCAAGGGATTATGAGTCCCCTGCTCTAACCATTGAGCTACAGGGCCGGAGAGAGGGATTCATCGTGCCGTTGCCGGGGGGGAATCGCAAATGGAAAAACGATGGAGGTGGTACGGCCAAATCGAGAGGGTCCATATCGGATTTTGGGAGTGCGGTGGCAGAGCGCAGCGTCGACACCGCTTTGGCAGCGCCCGGAGGGCGGGGGGTGGTGGATCATGTTATAGGGATAACTCTCCAGTGAACCAAGTTGGATCGAGGTCTCTTCCGCCGACCGAAGCGATCGGCCTTCAGCAACAATCCCCGCCGCAGGCGGGGAGTCTGAATTGGAGGGTCGGACTCCGTGCCGACCGGAATGCGGCCTGCAGGGTCAATCATATCACGGAAGAGGATTTCATCCTTTCAGGGCCAAGTCCCGCCCTTCCCGCTGGCGCGGGCCTGTGACTATTCTTCGCTGCTGCCGGGAGGATTCGGATAGTCCCGTTGCGGGGTGGCTTGGGTGCCGTCGCCCAGCGCGGTGAGGCGCAGGAAAGAAAGCAGGGCGCTGCGTGTTTCTGCGGCATCGGCGCTGGTGGCGGTGACGGGCAGGTGGTATTTGCCATCCTTGAAATGGAAATGGAAGTGGAAGCGGCCATCGGGGTCCAAGGAGACGGGTTCACCGTCGATGCGGAGTTTGGCGTCGGGAGCGGTGGCCCCGTAGATGATCAACTCGGCGTTGACGTTAAGGAAGAAGTCGCGGCGGGAAGGAGGCGCCGAACGGGCTGAATGGACCGGACGGACTGGAGGGCCATTGGCCGCTGCTCAGGGCGTTGAGCAGGTCCTGATGGAGCACATCGATGATCTCCCCGGACCCGTGCTGGCGGCGAATGATGGTGGTGCCGATGTGGGTCATGAGGGACTGAAAATCGGACTCCGAGAGATGCGGGGGGCGCTCGACGTGGAACGGGAAGGGGAAGCCCTCTTGTTGCAGACGGGCCAGGGTGTCGGCCAAGTCCTCGCCCTCGTGTTGGTGGGCCTTGATCAGGTCGGCCAGCCGGCGAAAGGTGAACTCGAAGGGGATGGTGACGAATTTTGCCTCGGTTTTCCAGGATATCTGGTCCGGAGGGGTGTGGGCGGCCGGGGAGCGGGTGATGACTTCGAAGCCGCCGTCACCGCAGTAGTAGCCGATCTCGGCGTGGTAGGTGGTATCGGCCCCGGCGACGTGGAGATACCATTCGCGCGACCAAGGGGAGATACGGATTTGTTGGACACGTTGGCCGTCGCAATAAACTTGGAGGAACACTTGGTTGTCATGGGCGAGGCTTTCGCCCTCGCGGATTTGGTCGGAAGTCAGGTCCCAATAGGCGTAGAGCCAGTGGGGGTCTCGGGCGGTGAGAAAGAGGCTGCGTGTGCCGTAAGCGGCGGGCAGCTCGCCGAGGTTTTCATAGGCGGGGGGTTCCTGGTCCTGCCGCGCCGGACCGTGGGGCTCCAGGACAAATTTGGCGGCTGAGTGGTCGATCGGCGCGTGGTCCGCCTCCAAGACAGGATCGATAGGAAGTGCGGAAGCGCCATTCCCGTCCGCCTCCGTCAAGGACGTTCCGGGTTTTTGTTCCAAGTCCGTTGTGTCGGTTTCCGCGGGTTTTGCCATGATGCTCCTCCTAGGGCCGTCCATACTCCTATAGGTACAAGCAATTTGTAAACCAACATTCGTGTGAACATCGAAAGTAGTAGAAATATTTATCCAACGAAGGGGTCTATTGATGGGGAACCTTACGAGGCCCTTGAAAAACAGGGATACTTACTCGGAAAAAATCTTTCCGAGCCACTTGAGCGAAGCCAGCCCGACGACAGCCATCCCGGTGATGGTGCCGATGATCGCCCAGCTCATGCCGTCGAACATGTTGACGAAGGTGGTCAGATAGCTGTGCGATTGGCTGAGGGCGACTGCTTCGGGGTCTCCGGGTGAAATGGCGAAGAGCACGTCGAGCAATTCACGGGATTCATCGGCCTTTTTTGTTTTGATCAAGACGTTCACCTCTTGTATCAGCAGATCGCGATCCGCCCGCAGATCGGGATTCTGAGGCCAAATGCGGCGGGATTCGGCCCAGTTTTCCCGCGCTTTGGCGTAGTTTTTCAGTTCCAGCTCCTGGAGTGCGACCGACCGCAGCTCTCTACTTTTGTTCACTTCTGCGGCGGCACGGCCGACGATCTCTGCGAGCGCCAACTGGACGGGCTCCCCGACGGTCACCCCGTCGAGTTTTAAGGAGGCGAGCTCGG
>CAZTYG010000398.1:0-2279 GCA_964617445.1 uncultured Blastochloridaceae bacterium | reverse complement strand
CCAGATGTCGGTGAGGCGTGTCACCCAGTCAAATTCGCACGATCTGAGAAGTTCGATGCTCATGAGGTGAGTCTGAAGAGATGTCGGGCGGCTCCTCCGAGATGGATGGCCGCCTCGTAATCATCCGCGTTGAGCGTCAGAGCATCATCGATTTGTCCCAACTGCCCCCGGCCCGCCATCACCAATCCCATCAGGCAGAGATCGAGTGTATCCCGGTCGCAGGAAGACAACTCGGCCCTGAGATGCTTCAGGCGCACCTCGCAGCCGGGCTGTTGGATACTGAGTTTGGTGTAAGCCTCGCGTATGAGATCAACGATACTTCTGCGTTCAGGCACCGGGGCATCCGGTTCCACGGTGGGTGCTGCCGGGAGTTTGAGTGATGCCAGCGGGTGGCCGGTTTGGTGGAGGTGCTTCACTGTCAGTCCGAAGAACTTTTCCAGCAAAGGAGCTGTGGCCTGAGTTTTCATCAGGTGGATTTCAGTGAGATCGTCCAGATAGGCCCAGCCACGGTCCGTCAACTCAAAGCGCAAGCTTCGACCTTGCTTTGTCTGGGAAATGAGTCCCTGACCGACCAGGGGGTTTCTGTCTTGAGCCGGCTTGATGGTAAACTTGAAGTCACCGGCAACCAACGGGCCGTTGAGTGCCAGCTGGAGCAAAATAAGATTCTGCTTGGATGTGGTCTTCATGATTGGATGGTTTCCAGATGATCACAGACGTCGCGGATTTTGCCGACCACACTCTCAATGTCACGGATGATTTCATCATGGTCGATTCTCAAAGTATGGTAGCCGCTGATGCGCAATTCATAATCACGGTGCCGGTCTGAGAAAAAGGCCTGCCGGTTACCGTGATAGCGATACCCGTCCACTTCCACCACGAGCTTGATCGTGCGGTGCAGGAAATCGGCCCAATAGACGCGGCCATGAACCGAGACCACCTTCGCATTGCAATCAAACATCCCTTTGAACTCCTCGTCGGATTCCAAGCGTCGGTGCAACTTCTGCTCCCCCGGACTCGCCCAATGGGGTTGACCGGCCAGAGTGAACATGGAAACCGAGCACCCTTGTGCGGCCGTCATGGGAGGCAGCGTGATTTCTTGGATTGCCAACGTATCGGGATGAACGTTGACAGGGCTCGCAACCCGCACCGTGACGGGCACTTTCGAGTGGGACTCAAGCCACTCAACCGCACGGGCCTGGTGCCTGGGAAGAGAACCGGTCGTCAAATGGATATGGCAGTCAGAACGCGCCAGCACCTCGCTCAATTGCTCAAGATGAACCAACAGTTGAAAATCGGCGGGCAGGGGCAGTGCTCCCGCACGCAGCAGATCGTCGGCACGCTGGCTCCAGGTTGAGTGGCTGGTGTTCAATGCGCCGTCCGGATGGGAAGAGCGGACCGCATGGGCCAGCGAGTTGACAAATGCTTCACAGGCATATCCGCTCAAATAATCGGGGATCAAACGGATTTCAATGATAAGCTCTTCGGACATGGCTCATGTTCGCTGCCCAAAAGCCATCACTCAAGCTTGGGGGGCAGGCAGGACACTACTCCACACCCGGCAGCGCTGACACGTTACAAATAGACGACTGCCTATTTTGCTCTGAGTTGGACGCCATCTTCTCCCTCCAACCCTACAGTGTCGTGGACGCCTCCTCCAAAGCTTTCCCACAAACTCCAGCCGCCCATGTAGAGGAAGGAGGCGGCGGCGAGCAGGCCGAAGTGGGCGATTCCGCTGTGTCCGGCCTGCCAGGCGAGCCAGACACCGCCGAGCGCGTAGAGGCCGAGTGCGCATTCGAACGCGGGAGGCACGGGAAATTTGACATGATAGCGCCGGGTTTCGTGGTCGCCGCGTTTGGGGGTGCGGATGAATTCCGACGGTCGTCCGAGCACGGCTTCGGCGATGGCGCGGGCATTGGCGGCGGCCAGTCCCATGCCGGCGAGGGTGAGTGCGGGCAGGCGCAGCAGGCGGCGAGGCCAATCACGGTGGAGCAGTGCCTGTCCGGTGCCGTAGAACAGGGTCGGTGCAAAGGCGGCCAGCAGCAGAATCCATCCTGCAATTCCCGGCAGCGCGGCCCCACCACCGGCGAACGCCAGCAAGGGCGCCAGGATGACCACGATAAAAAGCAGCGGGTGGACGACATAGTGGGTGAGGTGGAAGAAGGCCTCGACTTTGGCCAGCGGCGACATGGGTGAGCGGACAATGGACGGCAGGAGGCGGATGGCGGTCTGCATGGAGCCTTTGGCCCAGCGGAATTGCTGGCTTTTGTAGGCGGCGAAGG
>CAZTYG010000397.1:0-2286 GCA_964617445.1 uncultured Blastochloridaceae bacterium | reverse complement strand
CCCTTTTCTTCCGACTGAGGCTGCACGAAAGGTCGAGCCGCGAACGGCTGTTGCCCGAGCCGTTACGTGCGGTGCTGGAGGCGATGGACGCGGACTACGCGGGTCGGCCCACCCTGCCCGGCTTGGCCAGGCGCGCCGGCTGGTCGGTGCCACATTTACACGCCGTGTTCCGTCAGCACCTCGGCACGACCCCCCACCAGTGGTTGTTGGGCCGCCGCCTGCGCGCGGCCCAGGAACGGTTGGCGGGCACGCGCGACTCGGTGAAAGAAATCGCCCACGCCTGCGGATTTCACGACCCGGCGGCGTTTGTCCATGCCTTCAAAAAACACCATGGCCAGACCCCCGGACGCTTTCGCGCCAAATACCTCGCCGGTTGAGCTGCGGCCGCTGCGTTTGCTTGGTGGGCAAAAGGTTCCAATATAAACAGTTGCCTTTTTACACAAAAACCAGTTAAATTCCGTTCATGTTTCGCCTCTGCATTACATTGTGCCTGTTGCTGGTCGTTGTGGCCGGTCCCCAACTTCACTCAGCAACTTCCCCTCAGGACCAATTCCTGCGCATCTATTTGATGATTCAGGAAGCGGAAAAAATGGAGCTTGCCGAACAAAAAGCCTCCGCCCGCGAACGCTATCAATTGAGCCTCACCCGGCTCAACGAGTTGAAGCAAGCCCATCCGCAGTGGGAATCCACAATCGTAAATTACCGCATCAAGTTTTGTGAGGACAAAGTCGCCGCACTGGTCGGCGAAGTGGACGCAGTCCCCGATCAACCGATCCCGCCGGTGACTCCGGAAATGACCGGCGGACGCGCACTGCCCGCACCTCCCCCCGTCCCCGAACGCGATGCGGTTGATATGGTCCGCACCGATCCGGCCGGCTTTCCGATGATCGAAACCACGTTGACCACCGGGCCCGGTGATGCCATGTCCAACGACCCCGCCGTGCTGCGCCAGCGTATCCGCCAGTTGGAGGACCAGCTGGCCGACACACGCAACCGCTTCGATCAGGCCCGCACCGAAGCCGCCCAGCTCCGCACCCGCGTGGACGAACTCGATGTCCAGCTCCAAGCCGCCCGCACCGGCACCCCCGACGAACAGACCGCAGTATTGATGCGCGAGAACGAAGCCCTGCGCGAGCGGCTTTCCACCGCCGAAACCCAGCTGGCCCAGTTCAGCACCGAAGGCGGCCCCTCCTTGGTCAACATGCAGGAGCAGTTGAAGAAAGTTCAAGACCAGTTGGAACTCTCCCGCCGTGAGAACGATGCCCTGCAACAAACCAACCAAGAGTTCCGCTCCCAGCTCGAATCCATCCAGCGCGAACTCACCCAGGCCCGCGAAGCCACAGCCGAGGCCACCGAGTCGCTCCGCCGCGAAAACGACGTCCTGCGCGATATTGTCAGCCGCCAACTCCAGGAACAAACCCGCCGCGAAGTCGCCAAGCGCCTCGCTCTCGAAGAACTCGAGGCCATGAACGTCGATTCCGTTAAGCTCAAGACCCAGCTCGACATCCTTGGATCCCCGCTGGTCGAATTGTCCGCTGAGGAACGCGCCATGCTGCGCACGCCCGGCGGCCTTATGGTCGATGACGCCTCCAGCACCATCGCAGCTCCCATGTCCGACGGCATCACTTCCCGCCCGCGCGTCCCCGCCGAATTCCGCGACACCGCCCGCGAGGCCAACGAACTCTTCGCCCAGCAACGCTTTGATGAGGCCGCCGCCAAATACCAGCTCATCCTCAACGAATACCCCGACTCCCTCTACGCCCTCTCCAACATCGCCGTGGTCCGTTTTCAACAGGGCCGCTACGACCTCGCCGAGGACATCCTGCGCCGCGCCGTCCAGCTCTCTCCCCGTGACGCCTTCTCCCACTCCATACTCGGCATCTCCCTCTATCAACAGGGCAAATACGACGACGCGGTTCAAATGCTCAGCCGGGCCGTCGCTCTCGATCCCAATGATCCCAAGACCCGCAACTATTTGGGCATCGCCGCTTCCCAGAAGGGCTGGCAGGAAGCCGCCGAGCAGGAATGCCGCAAAGCCATCGAACTGGACCCCGATTACGGCGACGCCCACTTCAATCTGGCAGTCATCTACGCCACCCAGAAACCCCCGGCCCGCGAGCTTTCCCGCCGCCACTACAATCGCGCGCTGGAGCTCGGTGTCCCCCGCGATAACCAGCTCGAAGGCCTGATCCGCTGAGTTGCTCCCAGCCGTAGGGGCGGGAGTCCGAACTTGTAGGACGGGCGCTCCGCCCGTCGAGATGATCCACCTTGGTTCACGGGGGAGTC
>CAZTYG010000396.1:0-2290 GCA_964617445.1 uncultured Blastochloridaceae bacterium | reverse complement strand
AGGCCGGGGTGGGGGCGGGGCGCGGGGGTTGTTGGACCCGGGGTGGTTCGGGTGCGGGAGGCGGCGGTGTGTGGGTTGGTGGTTGCGGAGGTTGAGGTGGGGGCTGGGGTGCGGGCGCCGGAGTGTCGGGGGCGACGATGGCGGCAAGGTCCACCATTTCGATGAATTGTTCCGGGGGCTTGGGGCGGAATATCCAGCCGGAGACGAGGAGGAGGATGAGAAGCAGGAGGTGGACGCCGCCGACCCAGCCGAGGGTGCGGGAGGAGACTTCGGGGCTGGCGGTGGAGGTTGTTTTCACCGCGCGCCCTCCGGAACGGTGGCGAGGCCGAGTTTGACGCCGGACTCTTTGATGACGTCGAGGACGTGGACGAGTTGTTGGTAGCGCAAGTCGGAGTCGGCACGGAGATAGACGGCGGCGTCGGGGCGGTTGTTTTTGAAGTCCACGAGGGCGATCTCGAGTTCGCCGAGGGTGACCGGTTGGCGATCGAGAAAAATTTGTCCGCGGTTGTCGATGGCGACTTGGCGGATGGATTCGGGAGTGATGGCAGTGGGTTGATGGGGTCGAGATTCGGGCAGGGAGATGTCGATGCTCTGCTCCATGAGGGGCGCGGTGATCATGAAGATGATGAGAAGGGTGAAAGCGAGGTCGATCAACGGGGTGACGTTGAGTTCACTGACAAGGGTTTTTCCGTAACGCTGGGAGAAACGTTTCACGGGCGGCGGGAGAGGTGTTTGTGTTCGAAGTCGGAGGCGCACTCGGCGGCAAAGTTCTCCATTTCGACGGTAAGGGAGCGCAGGGAGGTGATGAGGTAGTTGTAACCGAACATGGCGGGAATGGCGACGAGGAGGCCGGTGACGGTGGTGAGGAGGGCGCCGGAGACGCCGGGGGCGAGGTTGGCGAGGCTGGCGACGCCTGCTTGTGCAACAGCGCTGAAGGCGTCCATGACGCCCCAGACGGTGCCGAGGAGTCCGAGAAAGGGGGCGCCGGAGACGGCGGTGGCCAAGAGGATGAGCTGGGATTCGAGTTTGAGGGATTGCTCGCCGACGGATTGTTCGAGGGAGGAGCGGACGGAGGTCATGGAGGTGGCATCGACGGGTGCTGCGGTCTGGAGGCGTGGGGCGAAGGTTTCATCGACTTCGGTGGAGCCAAGGAGGTGGAAGCATAGTTCTTTGGCGCCTGCGGAATATACGGCGGCGAGCGGGGAGGAGCCGAATTTAGCGTTCTCTTGGAAGAGGTCGAGGGGACGGCGCGAGTCCCGGAAGCGTTTAAGGAAACGGGCGTTTTGTTTGCGGGCCTCGCGAATGAAGATGAATTTGGTCCACATCACCGACCAGCTGAAGACCGAGCCGACAAGGAGGACGAAGATGATGGCCTTACCGGCGAGGTTGCTGCTTTCAAAAGCAAACAAGAGGCCGCCGGAGGCGAGAAGGGGTGCGGGAAGGCAGAGGAATGTCATTGCGGCCAAATATGCGGGAGCGGGCGGGCGGCGTCAATGGAGGCATCATTCGGCGGCGGACGGGAGGGAGAGGAAGAGAGCGTGGTGGTCGCTGAGGTCGGGAGGAACGGCGATGATACGGACCCACGGGGGTGCGCGGCCCATGTGGGCGGCGAGGGCGGGGGAGAGGAGGATGTGGTCGAAGTCGTTGGGAGGGAAACGTTCGTCACCGGGGATCGTGGTGCGGGCGTTCGGATCGAGGCCGGCGGCGGCGTTGTCGAATCCGAGTTCTTCCAGCATGCGAAGGGTGCGCTCGCCAGCAAAGACGGGGTCATGGGGAGAGGTGTTGAAGTCGCCGAAGATGATGATGCGGTCGCGGGCGGGGTCGAGGCCGCGTTGGCGCCAGTCGCTGATGATTTGTTCGATGGCGTGTTCGCGGCGGCGGAAGTTGGTTTCGGCCCCGCCGCGGTTGCTTTTGAGGTGGACGCCGTAGATGACGATCGGGGTGTTGTCGGGCATGGCAAAGCGCGCGGCGAGGAATCCGCGGGAGGGGCGGTCGGGTGAGTCGGGCAGGCGGGAGAAGTCGGCGGCCCAGACTTCTTGCCATGGAACGCGGCTGAGGAGTGCGAGGCTTTGCTTGGGAAGGGAGTCGTTTTCGGAGGGCAGGCGGGGGATGTCGGTGCAGACGATGTGGGAATGGTCGAGGCCGAGACGACGGAGGGAATCGAGGTCGCGGATTTCGCAGAGGAAAAGGATGTCGGGGGAGTGGCGGTCGAGGACACGGCGAACTCCGCGGATTTGTTGTTGTTCGGATTGGGGGGTGGCGCGGGAGGGATGGCCGCCGGGGAACCACC
>CAZTYG010000395.1:0-2302 GCA_964617445.1 uncultured Blastochloridaceae bacterium | reverse complement strand
GCTCCTCCGTTGCGTATTCATGTGAATAGGCGCCTTCCTCGCGCCTTGCCCACGGAATCTTCTTCTTGCAAACCGGCATTCCAGCACTTTTTAGACGGCCTCTGAGGACTCGGCAAAAGAGGCCACGGACGGCAATACGCGGTGCTCATTGATCTCGTCAAGATCGTCGTCGATCATGACACCGGCAGCCATGGTCAATTCTTCCGAGGACAACATGAGATCACGCAACAACTCGATCCGGCCGTCATGGTGTTCGACCAGCGCGGTCCCGCTTTCGACCCAGTCCCCGCTGTTGTAGTAATCGATGTCGCCGATCTTGCGCATGGCCGGATGATGGATGTGGCCGCAGAGAACGGCGTCCACTTGATAATCCTGCGCGAAACGCACCACGGATTGCTCGTAGTCACCGATGAAACTCACCACATTTTTAACTTCATTCTTCACGTAGGCGCTCAGTGACCAGTATTCCCGTCCGAACAGGCGCCGGACCTTGTTGGTCACTCCATTAAGCCGGAGCAGGATTTTGTAGCCGATGTCACCTACATGGGCCAGCCAGCCGAGGTTCTGCACCACCACATCCAACTCGTGGCCGTGCATGACCAAGATGCGGCGGCCATCGGCGGTGGTGTGAATATCGTTGGCTTTCATCGTGATGCTGCCGTAGGGGCCGAGAAAGCCGGAAAGGAATTCGTCGTGGTTGCCGGGAATGTAGATCAATTCGGTGCCCTTGCGCGCCTTGCGCAGCAGCTTTTGAATGACGTCATTGTGCTCCTGCGGCCAGTAAAGCCCGCGGCGCAACGCCCAGATGTCCACGATGTCGCCAACCAGATAAAGCTTGTCGAAGTCATTGTCGCGAATGAAATCCAGCAGCGACGCGGCGTTGCTTCCACGGGTTCCGAGGTGAACATCTGATATCCAGCAGGTACGATAATGAGCCATGGGGGTCTTTGTTGTTCACAACTTATTCACAATCCGTGTCACAATCAGGAGGCCATATTTCGTCTTTTCCGTGACAATTTCCATGCTGCCCATGGTTCCGATGTTTCCTGTCCGGTCTGGATATGCCACGATCCAAGCAATGCGCGTGTCCGAATTAAAATTGGCGGGGCTGGATTTCGAAACCTCCGAATACGGCCCCGATAGCGGGAGCGGTGGCGAACCGGTGCAAATCGGCATCGCGGTCATGGATGCCGGCACTCTGATGCCCCATCTTTCATTCTGTCACGATCTGGAATCCGGAAATCCCTCCGCCTACACGGCCCTCTGGCCTGACATCCATGCTCGTTTGGCGGGCCGATGGATCGTCGCCCACGGCATGGGCACCGAAAAAAAAATGCTGCGCGCCTTTCCCACCCACGGATTCGACCCATGGATCGACACCCTGAAACTCACCCGCCGCCTATATCCCAAACAGTCCTCACACCGCCTGGGCGATCTGGTGCGGTTATTCCGCTTGGAGGAAGAACTGGCCCGGCTTCACCCTGGTCGCGCCTGGCACGACGCACTGTATGACGCCACCGCCACACTGCTGCTCCTGCGGCACTGCATCCATTCCGCCGGCCTGGACAACGCATCCGCCGACATGCTGCTGGACCCACCCTAACCCTCCCCGCATCACCCTCTTCCCCACCCACGTTTCGTCACCGCATTGCAAATGTTACAGGTGAACCATTAGCTCTTTAATTGCAAATGGTTCACCTGTAACATTTGCAATGACGGGGGGGGTGCGGAGTGCCGGTGGAGCACGCTACGAAGACCTGCTTTCACGCCGACACGGCGGAATGGGCATCCGGCTTAGCCGGGCAATGGATACGAAAAATTTATTGTTTCGCGCGGGGTTCCAGAGGCTAGAAACGGGGCATGTCGCGAGAGAATTTACAACGTTTGGAACAGCGGGAGGGTGTGGCGCGGTGGCGTGTGCAGACGGCGCATTTTGTCGAATCCAAACCGGTGCAGACGCTGGTGGTGGCGGTGATCCTGCTCAACGCGGCGATCCTCGGCATGGAAACCGACGCCGGGATCATGGCCGCGCATGGCACCCTGCTCCAAGCGGCGGACAAGGCATGTCTGGCATTTTTTGTATTGGAGCTGGGCCTGAAGATGTCGGCCTACCGGGGGTTGTTCTGGCGCAATGGCTGGAATTGGTTTGATTTTATCGTGGTAGGAATCGCTCTGGCACCCGGCACAGGGCCATGGGCGGTGCTGCGTTCGTTGCGTGTCCTGCGGGTGCTGCGTCTGCTGACCGTGGTGCCGCAAATGCGACGGGTGGTGGCCGCGTTTCTCCACTCCATTCCCGGATTAG
>CAZTYG010000394.1:0-2305 GCA_964617445.1 uncultured Blastochloridaceae bacterium | reverse complement strand
GGGAGCTTGAACGCCGACTGGAATCATCGACCGATTCCACCCCTCCGCCGTAGGAAAGCAATCCACCGCTTCCACCGCCACTCCGCATGAAGAATTTTTCAAATTTCCAGATAACCGTTCTTCCGTGGCATGGAGATTGCTTTTAAGCGCCATCTTTTATGCACAAGCAGAAATCCGCCGGGTTAAAGTCTCCCATCCAGGAAATCATCAACGACCTCCACCACCGCCATCTCGGCCTCAAAGACGGCGAAGTCGCCACCTACATTCCCGAGCTGGGCAAGGCCGACCCCGAATGGTTCGGCATCGCCGTGGTCACCGCCGACGGCACCCTCTATGAGGCCGGAGACACCGACCAGATGTTCACCATCCAGTCCATCTCCAAACCTTTCACCTACGGCATGGCCCTCGAGGATAACGGGCGTGCCGCCATCACCGAAAAAATCTGGGTCGAACCCACCGGCGAGGCGTTCAACTCCATCAGCCTGCAACCCGGCACCGGGCGCCCCCTCAACCCCATGATCAACGCCGGAGCCATCGCCACCACCAGCCTGGTCGAGGGCAAAAGCACCCGCCAGAAAATGAACCGCATCCTCGATACCTTCACGCGTTACACCGGGCGAAAAATGGAGGTGGACCGCGCCGTGTATCAATCCGAGAGCGAAACAGGCCACCGCAACCGCGCCATCGCCTACATGCTGCGCAATTTCGACATCATCAACGAGGACCCCATTCCCAGCCTCGAAGCCTACTTCATGCAATGCTCCATACTCGTCAACTGCCGCGACCTCGGCATGATGGCCGCCACCCTCGCCAACGGCGGCATCAACCCCATCACCGGTTCCCGCGCCGTCGTCTCCGACTACGTCGAAAACATGCTCAGCGTCATGAGCAGCTGCGGCATGTATGACGCCGCCGGAGAGTGGGTTTACAGTGTCGGCATGCCCGCCAAAAGCGGCGTCGCCGGCGGCATTCTCGCCGTCCTCCCCGGCCAGCTCGGCATCGGCGTTTTCTCCCCCCGCCTCGACTCCCACGGCAACAGCGTCCGCGGCGTCAAAATCTGCCGCGAACTCTCCCGCCGCTTCTCCCTCCACATGTTTCACACCTCCCGCGGCGGACGTTCCGCCGTCCGCCACAAAAGCCGCGGCGGCGAAACCCTCTCCAACCGCCTGCGCCAGGAAAAAGAAAGCCTCATCATCCAGACCCACGGCCACCGCATCCAGACCATCGACCTCCAGGGCGACCTCGTCTTCTCCAGCGCCGAATTCGCCCTGCGCGAGACCATTGCCGGCGCCGCGCAGGCCGATCACATCATCATCAACTTCCGCCACGTCCAGGGCACCGACCTGGTTGCCGCCAACCTTCTCGGCGAACTGGCCGCCGGACTGGTCCGCGCCGGGAAAACTACCGTCCTCAGCGGCACCCAGCACCTGCCCGTCCTCGCCAAAATCTTCAAAAAAGAAATCCCCACCCCCCTCCACTCCAAAATACTCTGGATTCAAGACTTCGACCTCGCCCTCGAACACTGTGAAAATCTTGTCATCCAGGCCCGCACCGATCTGCGCCACTCCGGCCTGCGCGCAACGTTCGAAGAATGCGAACTGGTCCGCGGCCTTCCCCCCGCCGACATCAAAGTCCTGCGCTCCCTCTGCCGCAAAAGCGCCTGCGCCAAAGACCACACCATCATACATATCGATGAAATGCCCTCCGACCTCTTTTTCCTTGTCAAAGGCAAAGTCAGCGCCTGGCTCGACGGCCGCGGCGGCGAATGCAAACGTGTCGCCACCTTCACCCCCGGCATGGTCTTCGGCGAGATGGCCCTCCTCGACCGCTCCAAACGCACCGCCCGCGTCGTCGCCGACACCGATGTCGAATGCCTCTGCCTGCCGCTCGACGCCCTCGACCACCTCCACCAATCCCATCCCCCACTCGTCATCCACATGATGCGTGAGCTCGCCGCCCTCCTCGCCCGCCGCCTGCGCAAAGCAAACACCGAACTCACTTCCCTCTACCAGACCCAATAATGTTTTGTCCTGTTCTCCCGGAGGGAGACCCTCCAGCGTGCTGATGCGGAATCGGCAGGAAGGATCAGGATGTGACTCCCCCCTTCCAATCAAAAAACATGTAACCAAATAGAATGAAAAGCGGTCTAGGTTTCCAACCGCACCGGCACCCCGCGTTCCGCCAGGTATTGCTTCACCCGGCCCACGCGCAGCGTGCCGAAGTGGAACAGGCTGGCGGCCAGCACTGCGGCCGCCTTGCCGTGCTCCAGCACATCGGCAAAATGCTCCAGCTCCCCTGCCCCGCC
>CAZTYG010000393.1:0-2314 GCA_964617445.1 uncultured Blastochloridaceae bacterium | reverse complement strand
AGGATGAGGGCTTCGATGTCCGGTTGGCCGCCCGGCTGGAACGGCTGTGCCGCGACACCGGACGCACCACCGAATGGTATTTACCGGAGCCGGAGGGCCTGCGCCTGGTGCGTCAATGGCAGCCGGACGCCGATGTGGCGGTCCGCGCCCGCCCCGGATTCCTTCGCCGCTGGGACGGCGAACTCGACTCCGTGGCCATGCTCGGCCACGCTTTCTGGTCCAAGGCTCCGCCGGCCATTGGTGCGAAAACTTATGTCAGCGATGGAGTCCTCGGTCGCCTCAGCAAATCCGGGGTGCTCCAAGCGGTGGCCCGCGCCCGCGCTCTCGCCACCACTTCCGACCCCGCGTGGAACAAAAACGGGGTCCGCCGTCATGCCGCCGCCGTCTTCGAGGGCCGCCGCTTTCGCGGGGTGGCCGCCATTGCCGAAACCTTCCACTTTCCATCATCCCCCACCCACAGTCCCGAACACCTGCGCGCTCTGCTGGCCGACATCGCACCCCCCACGAAAAAACATCCATGAGAATCATCTACCTCGACCTCGACGCCCTCCGCCCCGACCACCTCGGCTGCTACGGCTACCACCGCAATACCTCGCCGCACATCGACTCGCTGGCCGCCCGCGGCGTTCGTTTTGAAAAATACCACACCTGCGACGCCCCCTGCCTGCCTTCCCGCACCGCGTTCTACACAGGCATGTTTGGCATCCGTCACGGTGCGGTCAACCACACCGGCCGCCGTGCCGATCTTTTTCACGAGGGGCCGGAGCGCCACTACCGCGACATGTGGGAGAAAGGCGGCCTTGCCGGACAGCTGCAAAAAGCGGGCTATCACACCGCCCAGATCAGCCCCTTCGGCTCCCGCCACTCCGCCCGCCAGTTTTACTGCGGCTTTCACGAAATTCACGACACCGGCGGCGGCGGCATGGACCAGGCCGCCATTGTCACCCCGGTGGTGCTCGATTGGCTCTCCCGCCGTGCACGCGACGACAACTGGTATCTGCACATCAACTACTGGGACATTCACACCCCCTACCGCGTGCCGCTGGGCTACGGCGAACCGTTCGCCAACGACCCCCTGCCCGACTGGATCACCGACGAGGTCCTGCAAAAACACCTTACCCAGCCCGGACCCCACACCGCATGGGACGTCAACATGTATTCCGGCAACGAGGACCGCAAATTCCCGCGCCATCCGGGCGAGCTGCGCGACCGCGCCCAATTGCGCCGCATGATCGACGGTTACGACACCGCCGTGCGTTATGTCGATGACCAGATCGGCCTCATCCTCCAGGCCCTGCGTGACGCCGGAGTGGAGGAAGAAACCACGATCATTGTCTCCGCCGACCATGGCGAAAACCTCGGCGAACTTGGACTCTACGGCGAGCACGGCACCGCCGACCAGATCACCACCCGTGTCCCACTCATTGTCAAAGGGCCGGTGGTCCCGTCCACCCGTGCCGGAGCGGTGGACCGCGGCCTGCACTACAACATCGACTGGTCACCCACTCTCATGGACCTGCTCGGACGCGACAGACCCGGCCATTGGGACGGACGGTCGTTCGCCCCCTCGCTCACCGAAGGAGCCGATACCGGTCGCGACGCACTCGTGCTCAGCCTCATGACCCACAGCGCCCAGCGCTCGGTCCGTTTCGGCCCATGGCTTTACATCCGCACCTACCACGACAACTACCAGCTCTTTCCCCGCGAAATGCTCTTTCACATCGACGATGACCCCCACGAGCAACACAACCTTGCCGACGAGCGCCGCGATATTTGCGACCGGGCGCTGGCGGTTATGGCTGACTGGCATGACGACAATATGCAGCGCTCCCTAACCGGAACCGATCCGCTCTGGGAAGTCATGCACGAAGGCGGTCCTGCTTACTCACGAGGAAGGCTGGCCGAATATATCCCACGGCTGGAGGCAACCGGCCGCGGCTGGGCCGTCGCCGAACTTAAAAAACGCCATCCACGCGAATTCATCCGGTAACCCGCACCGCTGTTCACGTCGGGACCGGAGCTGAAGCCGTCACTCGAAATGTCGGAATCTTGGAGTCAAAAGAGCTGCGACACACGACCATCGTGCGCGCAGGCAACACCCCGCCATATTCGGTTCGCATCTTTGGTATGCACGTGAATGCGTCACAAGACGCATTCACGTGCAGGATTTTGGCGTGGTGGGACCGAGGAGGAGCAGGGTTATCTCCGTGAGAGCAGTGACGATTGCCATGCGGGGCGGGGTGGGGCAGGCTCGCCGGGGGAACGCGCATGGGGCACGCCATTTTTTCGGCTACCGCTCGCCCGCTGATGCATG
>CAZTYG010000392.1:0-2322 GCA_964617445.1 uncultured Blastochloridaceae bacterium | reverse complement strand
CGGGGGGGGACTGGCTTCTTTCCGCCGACCGGTGCGGTCGGCCTACAGCAACAGGCTCCGAACTGTAGGACGGGCGCCCCGCCCGTCGAGATGATCCACCTTGGTTCACGGGGGAGTGATTGCCGAATGCTTGTGCGCCAACCCCCGTGCGCTCTGAACGAGCGCTTGCCCCCGGCGGGCACAGAGTCCCGCCCTCCCTGGTGCAGCTCCGGCTTGCTGTATCGATGGGGCAAGATAGAACGATGGGAATGGGTTTGCCGCGAGAAAATGAGTTGGTGCAGTGGTTCGACGCCGAGGCGGCGGATTTCGACCGAGTGATGGCGGCGGTGGATCGGGTGGACGCCGCAGGGATGGCGGAGTTGCGGGACCAGCAATGGCTGGTGGGAATTATCCGTGAAATCGGCCTGTCGATGCGGGTGGACACCGAGGCGAATTACGCCGATGAAAGCGACCACTCCAACGGCTCCCATCAGGGGATGATTCAATATCCGCAGGAATACGCGGGGTATCTGCTGCGGCTCTCGGAACTGGGGATTCGCAGTTATTTGGAGATCGGCACATTCAACGGTGCCTCGGCCTGCCTTGCGGCAGCCTATCTACGTCGCTTTGATCCTGACTTTCAACTGACCACGGTGGATTCCAACCCGATGTTCTTGTTCCACGAACGTATCGGCGGCCGGTTGCCGTTGCGTTATCTGGCGCGCCGGACCTCCTATGATGTGCGGGGGGAGGAATATGATGCGGTGTTCATTGACGGCGACCATTCATTCTATTGGGCGTGGGCTGATTACCAGAATGCCGGGCGGCGGGCGCGTGTCTGCGCCTTCCACGATATCCACAACGCGGAATACGAAGGGATGAGATTGGGCGGGGTGCCGGGTGTCTGGGCGGTGTTGGCCCGCGAGCACCGCTCCAAGCCGGGCTGGCGGGTGGAGGAAATTTCCCATCACCCCCACGGCAACATGATGGGTATCGGAATGTTGGTGCGGGAGAAGTAATCCCAGCCGCAAGTTCAACCCAGCGCGGCGCGCATGGATTCGACGCACCGTTTCAGGGCGGCATCGGGGGCCTCAACATCGGCTTCGTATTCGATGACAGCCATGCCATCGAAGCCGCCGGCAGTGAGGGCGCGGGCGAAGGCAGGGAGGTCGAGATTGCCGGTGCCGACAATCACATCCTTCCACCCGCCGTTGGGTTCGAAGGTGAAGTCCTTGAAGTGAATGCCGTAGATTTGGCCGGCGAAGTTTTCCGCCCATTTCACCGGGTTGCCGGCGTGGGGACCGATCTGCATGGCCCAAGCGGTGTCGATGCACAAACCGATCTCGGGGCCGCCGAGAGCGATGAGGTGTTTGAGCACATCGGGGGAGCCACCGAACATGTAGCCACCGTGGCAGTGCAGGCCGACACGAATGCCGAACTCGCGGCTCCAGGCACGGATTTTCGGGATGGCGGTGGTGTAACTGTTGACCTTCAAATGCGCGGAGATGTGACGCGCCCCGGCGGCGGCGGCGCATTCGAACCAAGCTTTTTCCGAGTCCACGCCGGTGAATGTCTGGACGCCGATCGAGACGATGGAAACCCCCTCGTTACGGTAGATGTCCACGATGGCGGGAAAACCGGCGGGCTGGTTGAAGTCGGCATGAATGGCGCAGAGTTCGATCTTATCCAGACCGATGCCGCGGACTTTGGCGGCCACGGTGGCGTTGTCCTTGAAATGGCGGAAGCAGTAGCTCTGAACGCCAAAGTTGATATTATTCATGGCTGGATTCGGAGGCTGGGAGTTGGGTTCAGGGTTGGATGTCGACAGACTTGCCGGTGCGGGAGGATTCCGCCAGTGCGTCGAGGATTTGTTGGACAACGAGGGCCTGCTCGATGGTTACGCAGAGTGGTTCGGTGCCGAGCAGGTGGTTGATGAAGTTGTGGAATCGGTCCTTGTGGGGAAAAGGAATTTCGGCGTTGGGTTTCTCGACGGTATAATGGGCGCCGAGCACGGGGTCGTGCTTGAATATTTTATCGCCCTTCATCGATCCGCCGGCCTCGGTGCCGAAGATTTCGACATCGACGCGGTCGGCCACTTCCGCGTGGCGTGCCCAGGTGACATCGAGCGAGACGGTGGCACCGTTGGCGAAACGAACCATGCCGCTGGCGAAGTCCTCGACCTCAAAGGGGATACCGGACTTCTCGGATTTGCCCCAGGAACCCTCGCCGAGTCCACGGTTGCCGAACTTGGTGTAAGTGGAGCCAAAGGCGCTGGTGGCGGCGAAGTTGCCGGTGATGAAGAGGCATAGGTCGAGGACGTGGACGCCAATGTCATAGAGGCAG
>CAZTYG010000391.1:0-2323 GCA_964617445.1 uncultured Blastochloridaceae bacterium | reverse complement strand
CGTGCTGCCCGAGCCGGAGGACGCGGCGCGCCGTAGTGCGGAGCCGGTGCCGTGGAGGTCGATGCTGCGGCATCGGCCGTTCACACGGGTCTTGTGGTTCAATATTCTGGTGGTGGGCGCCATGGCAGGATCGGGGGTGCTGATCATTCCATTTCTGCGCGACGTGCATGAAGTGGACGATTCGCTGTTCTTGTATTTGCAGGCAGCGTGGGGGGTGGTGTTCATCCTCACCACGTTGGTGGTTGGCAGACTGGCGGACCGCGCGGGTAGCAAACCGTTGTTGATGATTGGAACGGTGTTGATGACCTTCCATTTTGCGGGTTGGGGAGCCGTTGGCGGTGGTGTGCTGCCGTTCACACCGGGCGTGATTGCCTTCCAGCAGATCAGCTGGGGGGTGGCATTCGCATTTTTCCAGGTTGCGAACATGCGGCTGGTGATGCAGGTGGTTCCGGCCATGGGCCGTAGCCACTTCTTCGCCATCTACAGCGTCGGCGTCAGCTTGTCGGCGGGAATTTTGCCGGTGTTGTGGGGAGGAGCGGTTGACATGATCGGCAACTGGAGCTGGCAGACAGGATTTTGGCAGTGGAAAAGTTTCAGCATTCTCTATGTTTTGGTGGTGCTGGTCTGCTTGTCATCCCTGATTGTGCTTCGACGGGTCGAGGAACCGGATGCGACCCACACCGATGTTCTGCTACGGGAACTGCTGGTGCACACGCCCGCCCGCGCCCTCACGCGCCTGTTCAACCGGAGGCCGATTCCGTGAAACGACTGTGGAAGGGTGTGCGCCATCGTGTGCTGAAAGTGTGGCTGCCTTCCTTCGGAGTGGGTGTGGCGGCGTTTTTGATTCGCTGCATCGGCGTCACGCTCAGGGTCAGGGTCGCGGATCCGGACGGCATTCTTGCCTCCCCTCCCGCTGGTGCTATACTTTTCGCATTCTGGCACAACCGCATCCTGATGATGCCCTATCTTTACAACAAGCTTCTCCCCGGGAGAAAACTGGCAGTGATGATCAGCAACAGCCGCGACGGCCAGTTCATCACCGAAGTGGCGGGACGTTTTGGCATCGCCGGGACGAGGGGTTCTTCCTCACGCGGGGGTGGTACGGCCCTGCGTCAGATGGCGCGCATGCTGGAATCGGGGGAGAGCGATGTGGCCATTACCCCCGACGGGCCCCGCGGCCCTGTTTATCGGGTACAGTCGGGAGTCGTCAAACTTGCGCTCCAAACGGGCATGCCCGTGGTGCCCGTGCGCTGTGAATACGATTCCTGTTGGCGGATGAAAAGTTGGGATCGATTCATCATCCCCAAACCTTTCAGCCGCTGCCACCTGGTGGTCGGACCGGCTCGCACGGTGAACAGTGACGACTACGAAAAAGAGGGTGCCGCGCTGGCTGCGGCGATGGCGGGGCCGGGGGATTCGTCCGGCTAAAATGTCCGCTAAAACATTTCTGGCGTATTGTCGGCTGCGGCGGGTCCTGAGTCGGTGGTGTCTTTCGCTTCTGCGAAGAGCCGTTTCTGCAACAGCCATTCATTCACGAATTCCTCCGGACTCTGGCGGATGAAAAATGCCTCGTTGAGTTCGCGGTGGTTGGGGGGAACCAAGTCGATCCTACCCTTGCAGGCTATGCGCAGGGCGGATTCCACGGCGAGCTCGTATTGCACCAGATTGGATGGAAATGAGGGCATGGTGATTTTTTTTCGGAGAGAAGGGTGCGGTGGCTGACAGCTTCAGGGGCCGGTTTGTTTCCACGCGTCCGGATCACGGGTAAGGCAGCTGTTGGAATAGCGTGGGTCGCCGGTGACTTCTTTTCCTGCCCATGACGGCAGTTTCACCGGTTGCCTGAGGTCGACCAGCTCGACCTCCGCCACCACCAATCCCTCGTGGATGCCGTGAAAGACATCCACCTCCCAAGTAAGGCCCTCGTGAGGGATGCGATGGCGGGTTTTGTGAATGTGCGGCGGCGGGCACATGGTCCGAAGCAATTCGCGGGCGTCGTCGGTTGGGATGGGATATTCGAACTCCGGGCGCACACCGTCCACCGGACGGCTTTTGAGGGTGACGAAGGCCTGCTCACCGGCAAGTCGGATACGCACGACGCGGTCGGGATCGGTGCTGATGTAACCCTGCCGGTATTCGCTAGATGATTCCGCGTGCTTCCGCCACGGGTGGCCGATCACCAGAAACTTACGTTCGATTTCCACTCCCACCCCGGAAGTTTCGGGAATCGGGCCAAAGTTTCAAGTGATGAAACATGGTCCGCGTATATGGCGGGCATGATTTTTCGGTTGTTGCCGGGCGGATGCGGGGGCAGATTTTTTTTTTT
>CAZTYG010000390.1:0-2339 GCA_964617445.1 uncultured Blastochloridaceae bacterium | reverse complement strand
ATGGTATCGACGAACAGGGAGTGGGGGCCGTTGAAGGAGTGGATGAAACCGCCGCCCTGACGGAGGGTCCAACGGGCGGCCTGGACGGCTCCGGAGGTTTTGATGGCCAGTTCGTAAAAGTGGCGTTCCCAGTCGTTGGCGGGGATGCGGCCTTCGAGCATGAGGCGGCGGAGGTTGCCGTAGGTGGAGAGGTTGTTGAAGCCGTGGTCGTGGACGCCGATGTGGCTGACGTGGCTGGCCATGCGGGCGACGGTGTGATCGCGTCCGGATTTGAGGCTTTGCGGGTCGCCGGTGGCGTCGAAGTGGAGGATGGCGATGCCGTAACGGAAGCCTTCGGTCCATTCGGTCCAGCCGCGGGTGGTGTATTTTCCGCCGACGGTGTAAACGGGCGAGCCCTTGGATTCGTCGTAGTGTTTGTCGATGGAGGCGACTTTCTCCCCGGCGAGGGAAAAGAGGTGGTCAAGGCCGGGGGAGAGGGAGTCGAGGCCGGGGGCGTTGTTGAGTGGGATCATGGTGTTCGTGGTTTAGAGTCGTTTGAGGTGGAAGCCGCCGTCGATGTGGAAGACATCGCCGGTGGAGAAGGGGAAGTTGCCGACGAGGATGGCGGCGACGGCCTGGCCGACATCGGCGGGCTGGCCCCAGCGTTTTTGGGGGACGAGGCCCTCGGCGAGGAGTTTGTCGTATTTTTCTTTCACGCCGCTGGTCATGTCGGTTTCCATGATGCCGGGGCGGACTTCGAAGACCTGAATGCCGTGGTTGGCGAGCCGGGTGGCCCAGAGTTGGTTGGCCATGGCGAGCCCGGCTTTGGACATGCAATACTCGCCGCGGTTGACGGATGCGGTGTCGGCGGAGATGGAGGTGACAAAAACGATTTTGGGTCCGCCGGGAAGGGGAGAGGCGGCGCTGGTTTTGAGCCAGTGGTTGGCGACGGCTTGGGTGAGGAAAAACGGGCCTTTGAGGTTGGTGCCCATGACTTCGTCGTAGGATTCCTCGCCCATTTCGGTGAGGTCGGCGCGGACGCGGGGGGCGATGCCGGCGTTGTTGACCAGGGCGTCGATGCGTCCGAGCTTGGAGAGGGTCTCGTTGATGAGGCGTTGGCGGTCGTCGGCGCTGCCGACGTTGGCCTGGACGGGAATAAATTTCTGGGCGGGTTGTTTTTGCGCGCCCTGGCAGAGTTGCACGGTTTCGGCGGCGGCGGCGAGGTTGCCGGCGTAATTGATGACCACGGAAAATCCTTGGCGGGCGAGTTCGAGGGCGATGCCGCGACCCAGTCCGCGGCTGGAGCCGGTGACGATGGCGACAGGTGTGCTCATACGGAATATGATCGCATAGGGCTCTCAGGAGCGTGAGGAGAAAGGCGGGCAAAAACAGGACAATTTCGACTTTAACTTCATTCGGTGGGGTCCATGGTGGGTGGAATGAAGGCGTTTCGACCGTTGTTTGTGCAGAATCTGGATTTGCGGGTGGGCGGGGTGCGGCCGTTGCAGATGCAGGTGAACCGACATTTGCGGGAGTTGACGACGATTCGTCCGCACACCCATGGATTTGCGCAGCTGTTGTTGTATTTGACAGGGCGCGGCATTCAGGTGGTGGGAGCGGACCGGCATCCGGTGCGAGCGGGGACGGTGGTGTATCTTCCGGCGGGGTTCGAGGAGACATCGGCATCGCGTCCGATCTGCATGGTACTCGATGTGGAGTGGGAGGGGGGTGCGACGGCGGCCGGTTTGCAGCAATTGACGCAACAGGATCTGGCGGAGGCCAAAGCGGTGCTGGGACAGATGATGCGAAGGCACGATCGTGGCGATGGTTCAGCGCGATTCCGGATGGGGGGCGGGGTGTTATTGTTGATGGATGTGATATTGCGGGGGTTGGGAATTTTGCGGCAGTCCTCGGCTGCGCTGCCATCGCCGGTGGTGCGCGCGGTGAACAGGACGCTGACCGATCCGGCGTCGCGCGAGCAGGACCTGTCCACACTGGCGCGGCGGGTGGGATACCAGCACGATTATCTCAACCGGCTGTTGAAGGAATCGACCGGACTGACGCTGGGGCAGATGCGGGGTCGGCAGCGATTGCAGCAGGCCAAACGAATGTTGTTGCAGTCGGCCTCGGTGCGGGACGCGGCGGTGCAGGCCGGGTTTGCGGACCCGAATTATTTCACGCGGTGGTTTCGAAAGCAGACGGGGGTGACACCGTTGCGTTGGCGCAAGCGGATGGCGGATCAATCCTAATAGAGACAAGGCAAAAACGGAGTATGGCCGCAAAAAAGGGCGCAAGAAGCACAAGATATCGAATTTCTCGGATGAGGCGGGGTTGGGGGTCATGGGGGGCTTGAGGCCGAG
>CAZTYG010000389.1:0-2340 GCA_964617445.1 uncultured Blastochloridaceae bacterium | reverse complement strand
CGGCCCCGGCCCCGATATGGCATGGATCGACGCGGTCGAATCGCGCACCGGCCTCTCCCGCGCCGACCTGCCGGACTGCGGTTGGTCCGGATTTCACGAGCCATGGGTAGCGCAATTCGAGATCGAGGGCGCGGCACCATCGTCCGGCCACGAACCGGAGGTGCGGACCGGACGGACGCGCGCCGACCAGATCGGACTGGCGGTGGATCGGATCGCCCGCTGGCTGGCGCAACACAACGGGCCTGCGGGGGAAACGCGCATCGCCGCCGTCGTGCCGCCCGGATCGGATTTGGCTTCTGCGTTGTTGGAGGCGCTGGAGCGGGCGGGAATCGAGGCCGGTGACGAATGCGGCAGTCCGCCCGCGCCGACCCGCGGGCGCCGCCTGCAGTTGGCGCTGCTCGATTACGTGGCCACCGGGCGCCGCGTCGGTGAACTGTTGACATGGTTGGAGCTGGGACCGGGCGGCACCGCTGCGGCGATGGCCACAGCCGGAATCAGCACCGATGATCTGCGCGGCAGGCTACACCGGATTTTCCAGTGGGCGCAGACCCGCGATTGCCGGATATTGCTGCCGCTACTGGCGGGAGACGAACAAACCGGCCCGGAGTTGCGGGCGTTGCTCGATGATATCGTCGCCCTGCCGGAGTGGAGCGGGTCGCGCCGTTGGCGGGAATCGCGGTCGGCATGGGAGCAAACCATCCAGCCATTCGGACTGGACACCGCCGAACTCGAACCGTTGTGGTCACGGTTGGATGTGCTTCTCGATGACAGGTCCATTCCGGGCGCGTTGTTCCTTGAATATCTGGGGTCCATCCTGCGGACGGCTCCGCCGGTGCGCGCACCCGGCGGCAACCGCCCTTTTGCCCCGGTGCTGGTCCTGCCGCCCGCCAAGGCGTTGGCGCAGACATGGAGCCATCTGATCTGGCTTGACGCCAACGAGGGTGTTTGGCCCGTCGCACCGCAGGAGAATCCGTTCCTGCCGGATGGGCGCCGCCGCGCGTGGAATGCCACCCGGCATGGTGTCACCCCGGTCTGCCCGCCCTTGTGGACCACTGTGGAGCGCGCCCGGCTGGAGGAACGCCGCACGCTCGAAGTGCTGGAAAACTGCCGCCATCGTGCGGTGCTTGTCGCCCAGTGGGAGGACCACGAAAAGCCGGGCCGCCCGCGTTATCCCAATGAATGGGTGTTGCAAGCCCTGGCAGGAAATCCGCAGTCCGCTGATGATCCCCTGCGGGCATGGGCGCGCAGCGCCGTGACGGTGAGTGATGACACGGGCTGCATGGGCGCGTCCGCCGCGCTGCCGGATGCGGAGTCCGACCGCCTGCGCGCGGTCCACTCCACACGCCACGACGCCAACGCCCCCTTCGACGAACACCTCGGCGTCGTCGGCGACGCGGTGCCCACATTTTTCGCCTGGCCCGCCTCCGCCCTCGACCGCGCCCTGGACAACCCGCTGCCGTTCTGGATCGACCACATCCTCAAAGCCCCCGCCCGCGAGCAACAAAATTTCCAGCGCTCGGAAAAATGGGTCGCCGGGGTGCTGGTCCACGGTTGGATGCGGGCATTGGTGGACCACAACTCACCTTCACGCCTGCCCGGCGCGCAATCCGGGTGGAGCACGCATGTGGATGGATATCTACAAAATGAACGCCAACGCCTGGAGGCCCTGCTCGGACCCGCCGCCGCCACCACATGGTGGGCCACCATGTTCGACCGCTCCTGCTGGATTTTGAATTCCTGCGTGCATGAATTCGCCGACTTGGCGGAAGACCGGATTTGGCGGGCCGAAGAGGAAGCCAACGGCCACATCGGCACGGAAGCCGGTCTGCTGGCGCATGGACCTCATCGGGATTCGTTCCGGTGCGGAAGAACCTTACGCGGACGCCCTGATCCTCGATGTCAAAACCGGCTCGTTTCGAATGCCCACCACCGCCTCTCTGGCGAAAGGAAAAGGCGGGCTGCAATTCGCCGCGTATCTGATGTTGCACGAAGGTCCGGCCGAAGTCGTATGCCTCTCGGTGGACGGACGCGGTTCCCGCCGTTGGGGAGCGGAGGCCCGCATCGCCTGTCTTCAAGGGCTGGCACATGTCGCCACGCTGCACATGGCGGGTCTATTCGCTCCAAAACTCATGACCCGCAAGGAATTCGGTGCCGCTACCCCGCTGCCCGCCGCCACCGTCCCGGTGGAAAACGATGTGCTCGCCGCCAAATGGCGGATGCTCCAGCCCGAAGAAGAAGAGGAGCAATCCGAATGAACCATTCCTTGATCGACCAGTCCGCCCGCGACCGTTTTTGTGCGGAACTGGACCGGAACTTTTGTGTATCGGCCAGCGCCGGTGC
>CAZTYG010000388.1:427-2343 GCA_964617445.1 uncultured Blastochloridaceae bacterium | reverse complement strand
CTTGATTTCGACAGCGTGGCAGATGTGGCTCGCAGGAGCACCATGGAACTCGCTGGAGCCGCTATACTCGCCGAGTGTCACCCCCAACATCAAGGGCAGGGACTAGGATCGAAGGGCAAATGATCTGGCTCCTTTGATCTACAGGTACATAGACGTAAGCTCAGCAATACCTGTCATGACAAGGCAACAAACCCGCTCTGTTTTCAACAACAAATTTCAGGAGAACGAACATGAGAACCCGCGCAAACAGACTACACGTATCCATTCTTATCGCCGCGCTTGCCGGCCTGCTTGGGGGATGCGAAACGACCGGAGGTTTCGACTTCATCAAACAGGGGAGCAGCGAATATTACAAGCCGGTGAAGACTGTTTCTTCCTATGAAGAAGCCGGCAAATGGTGGGGAAGCCGCCATGCCGGTCTAGACAAGAAGAATCCGCGCCTTCAGCCGGGGGGAATTGATCCGAACTTCGTGAGCGCCCTCGCAGATCACGGATCTCTTGATTTCTTCTGGGTGCACGCGGAGCTGAAAGATGCCTTCAAAAAAGGCTATCGTCTTGGTTATCAGGAAAGAACTGCCGATCTGGTTTTGGGACCGAACCTGACCAAGGCTGCTGAGTTGATTGGCGGAACCAGCGCGGACAGGTTCGTCAAGGTAGTGGAGGACTTCGAGAGCGGATGGGCGGAAACGCTCAAGGAAGCCATCGATGTGTTCATTACCCTTATCTCCGAGGGATCTCAGGCTGACCGTCTGGAATTCATCAATAACTTCGAGGAGAGATATGACAAGAAATATAAGAACACCCTCGATCGTCTCAAGAAGGGAGGCTTCATCACCCAGACATCTGAAGGTGGCACCACGCTCTATATCGACGCCACCAAGACAATGGCGGTATTGAACATCCCTTCGACGAAGACGCTCAAGACCGAAATTTATCGGCAGACCTTCCGCGTAATGGGTGACGAATGGGGTAAGCGGCTCAGCCACAACCTCGTCAAACGAGACGAACTGGTCGACCTCCTCCGCCGTAGCAAGACTGCGCTTATGGAAGTTGAGCCGGGAATGCGTCACAACCTGAAGATCATCCAGGACGCCTTCAAAGCAAGCTACGGCCCGGACGGCGAAAATGTCATCCGTAGCATGACTAAAGACGCGGAGTTATAAAACTTTCGCGCGGTATTGCTCGGTGGGCTTTGCGTTGACAGCAACGACCTGTCCACCGGGAGTTTCGGACAATCGCATAATCTGTTGACAGCCCCGTGGAGGCACTGCGCCTATCGTCATCGGAGCATTACATGACCAAATCCACCACTGCCTATTGGAACGCCCTGAGCCCGGAGAATCGGGAGCGATGGACATCCATCAAGGGCATGGAAGGAATGGCCGAAGAACTGACGCTGAGCGTTGACGACGTAACGGGCGAGTACACGAGATTGACGCGCTTTTTTCCAGGGGCCGACACGGCCGCATTCGGCGGCAAGACTCATCCCTACCCCGAGGAGGTGTTCATCGTCAGTGGTCGCCTCTACGACCAGGCATTCGACTTATGGCTTGAAGCCGGACATTACGCCAGTCGACCTCCCGGAGAAGTTCACGGCCCTTTCAAGACCGAGGTTGGCTGTGTTGTGTTGGAAGTGTCGTTCCCCAATCGCATGGGTGACGGCCATACCGCTCACCCCATCCTGCCACCTGGCGGCGAGCGATGAAGCCGCGCGGGCCGGCGTATCAAACCATCGTGGCTTCAGCGCTCACTCCAAGGGGGTTGTCGCTACATTGATTGACGACAGGTAGAACAATTCCTCACCGAATGGACGGATAGATAGGGTCGGAAAACCCCGCACCGCGCCACGGCTACTCAACGGCTCACCGTCGAGGTCATGCGACAAACACCCCACCCCGATGTCATCGAACAACCCG
>CAZTYG010000388.1:0-417 GCA_964617445.1 uncultured Blastochloridaceae bacterium | reverse complement strand
GGACGTCGGGGCACCGCCGCCGGCCCGGCTCGACCCTCGGACGCCATGCATGCAAAATCATGGTCCGAGCTCCGCGGCGACGCTGTTCGTGGTGCGCTTACGACGAGAGGAGCCAAGCTCATGAGTTGTGAAATCTGCGGTTATGCCTACTGCTACAGTTCCCACTCGTGTCCCGAATGTGCGCGCAAGCGCGTACCGGTCAATCCGATGGCCAAGGAACACGTGGAAGCCGGACACCAGTTTGGCGCGGCGATCACTAAATCCATCGCGGCGCTGTTCCTGCATCCTTATTTCTCTTTCGTCGGCTTCTGGATCATCGGCTTCGCATCGCTGCTTGCCCTCGCGCCGAAGCTCGGGGTCAGCGACGCAAGTCTGAACAACCTGCCGAACTGGTATGGCTGGATAGCCGCCGTTATC
>CAZTYG010000387.1:0-2343 GCA_964617445.1 uncultured Blastochloridaceae bacterium | reverse complement strand
GTTCGCTCGCAGTGCCCGCAGGGCGAAGGCCGCCTCGATCGCACCGGCCGCACCCAGGGTGTGACCGATGGCCGCCTTGGTGGAACTGATTTTCACGCCGTCGAGTTTTTCCCCGAATACGGCGTGGAACGCGCGCAGCTCGGCCGGGTCGTTGGCATCGGTGCCGGTGCCGTGGGCGTTGATGTAACCGATCACAGAGGGGGGCAGTCCGGCGTCCTCCAGTGCGGTCCGCATGGCGCGCACCAGCGCTTCTCCGTCCTCGTGCGGACGGGTGAGATGAAACAAATCGGTGCTATGACCGTAACCGGCCAGATGGGCAAGCGGGACCACACCCCGCGCCCGCGCGGCATCCGGATGCTCCAGCACAAAAAAAGCCGCTGCCTCGCCCAGCAACAGACCATCGCGGTTTTGGTCGAAGGGTCGGCAGCGGGTTGTGGATGTGGCTTGCAGGCAATCGAAGCCGGCGAAGATCAATTCGGAAAGCGCTTCATATCCGCCGGCGATGACCCGGTCGGCCAATCCACAGCGAATCCAATCGGCGGCCTGGCCGAGGGCGTTGGCACCACTGGCACAGGCGTTGGCTATGATGGAGGACGGACCTACGGCACCGAGGGCGCGTTGCAGGTCCAGCAACTGCTGCTGCGGCTGGTAACGGGCCACGGCGGGTAGCAGATGCGGACGACCCGCCAGCACCCCCCGCAGAAACGCCTCCCCTTGCAACATCGCCCCCCCGGTGGTGCTCACACACCACGGCAGCCAGGGCTCGGAAAGCACGCCGCCGGATGATAACAGTCCGGCCTGTTCCAACGCCTCACGCACGGCGGGCAGCGCCAGTCGGGTGGCGCGGGAGTCGCGCGGGTTGCACGGCTCACTGGCAGGCAACGCGTGGGCGGCGATGTGGCAACGGCATCCGCCGGTGTCGAACAATTCCACCGGGGCGAAAACATCCTTACCGCCCAGCAGATGCTCCCAGCTTTCCTCGAGCCCCGATCCCAACGGACTGAACACTCCGGCTCCGGTGATGGCTATGGGCGATGAGGCGGGCATGGGTATGGAAAAAATGGTAATCCCGGTTGGAAAACTTGCGAATCAGTTTGAATTGTAGGACCCGTTATATCCGGGCCGGTAGAGGAGGACTCCGGCATGGCGTTGCAGCAGGTCGAAGTGGGCGTCCAGGGTGTAAACGCGGCACTGATGGCGGCGGGCCAGCACCGCGATCAATAAATCGTTCCATGGCAGGCTGTGGCCGGCGTCCCGGATACGCCAGGACAATTCTTTCGCCTCCTCCCACACGGAGTCGTCACCAACAAGATAGGGAACGACATCGAAAAAGAAGGACAGTGCCTTGCGCTTCTCTTTGCGCGCGGCTCCCAGCACTTCCAGTTTCACCGGCCCGCACCACGCCGCCTCATATTCCTCCAGCAACGCTTCCAGGGCCACTTTGACCAGCAGGTCGCCCTTCGGACTGTTGGCGTGAATCCACACGCAGGAATCAACCAGCACCATGTCGGTTTCCGTTCGGCATTACTTGGAGAGTTGGTCCGGATCATATTCCGGCTCGAAGGCGTCCGCAAAAGCACCTTCCCGGATCATGCGCCCAAACTCGCGCGCTTTTTTGCGCCTCACAAACTCCACCACCGCTTTGCCAACTGCGGGGCTTTTTTTGGTCTCGCCGGTGATTTTCATAAGGTCATTCAAAACATCTTCTTCCAGATCAATAGTCAGTCTCATGGTGAAAATGTAATCATTTCGATTCTACTGGCAAGTAAAAAAGATGATTATATGTTAAAAAATTGGTGATTTACTGGAAAGGACCAAGGTAAACCGGTCGGATTCGTACCGGTCCGCCGCGAAAATAGAAGGTGGGTTGAAACACAAAGGTCCGCCGCTTTGGATCATAGACGAGCACTTTCGGTCCCGTGGTATCATTCGGATCATAAACCGTAAAGCGTTGGGTGCCCGACGGTCCGGACTCCACCGCATAAGCCAGAACGGTGTGGTTGATGTTCAACGAAGGAAAATTGCACAACCATAGCACCACCGGCGATCCGGATTCCACACTACGCAGGGTGTAGTCGAATGTCCGCTGTTGGTGGTCGCGCGAAGGGGGGCGCACAATCGGCATGTTGCCGACCCGCAAATAGGTCGGCCAACCTGCCCCCAGGTTTGCGCGCAGGATATCCGGATGGGCGGTGCTGAAGTCATGCAGGTTGGCATATCCGGGGATGACGATCCGTGTTTCCTCAGCGAACGGCTCCCGCCAGACACTGGTCGATGCGATCCGGCGCACCCGGCGCACCACTTCCTTTTCTTCCACCGGCTCCCCTTCCGGATCAAAGCGTG
>CAZTYG010000386.1:0-2367 GCA_964617445.1 uncultured Blastochloridaceae bacterium | reverse complement strand
CAGTTGATGGACCAGACCAATCCGCTCTCCGAGCTCACCCACAAACGCCGTCTTTCCGCCCTCGGACCCGGAGGTCTTTCCCGTGACCGCGCCGGCTTCGAGGTCCGCGACGTTCACACCTCCCACTACGGACGTATCTGCCCCATCGAGACCCCGGAAGGCCCCAACATCGGCCTCATCTCCTCGATGTCCACCTTCGCCCGCATCAACGAATTCGGCTTCCTGGAAACCCCCTACCGCCGGATCGAAGGTGGCAAGGTCGCCGCTCAGATCGATTACCTCACCGCCGACCAGGAAGAAAACTACGTCGTCGCCCAGGCCAACGCCATTGTGGAAAGCAACGGCAAACTCGCCGGCCCCACCGTCTCCGTCCGCTACAAGGGCGAATTCATGGAGGTCGAGCCCGCCAACATCCACTACATGGACGTTTCGCCCAAGCAGCTGGTCTCCGTCGCCGCCGGCCTCATCCCCTTCCTCGAACACGATGACGCCAACCGCGCCCTCATGGGTTCCAACATGCAACGCCAGGGTGTGCCGTTGATCGTAACCGAGTCCCCGCTCGTCGGCACCGGTATCGAAGGCAAGGTCGCCCGCGACTCCAAAGCCGTCGTGGTCTCCGAAGGCCCTGGCAAGGTCGCCGCCGTGGACGCCTCTCATATCATTGTCACCAAGGACGGCGCGCTTCCCGAAGGCAAAAAGAAAATCAAACACGACCCCGAAAACGGGGTCTATGTCTATGAACTGCGTAAGTTCATGCGTTCCAACGCCGGTACCTGTGTCAACCAGCGCCCCATCGTCTCCAAAGGCGATCGTATCGCCAAGGACCAGGTCATCGCCGACGGCCCGTGCACCGACCAGGGTGAACTCGCCCTGGGCCGCAACGTCCTCGTCGCATTCATGTCTTGGAATGGCTACAACTTCGAGGACGCCATCACCATCTCCCGCCGCATCGTCAAGGACGACGTCTATACCTCCATCCACATCGACGAATTCGAAATCTCCGCCCGCGACACCAAGCTCGGACCCGAAGAAATCACCCGCGACATCCCCAACGTCGGCGATGAGGCCCTCAAAAACCTCGGCCCGGACGGCGTTGTTCGCATCGGTGCCGAAGTCAAAGCCGGCGACATCCTCGTCGGAAAAATCACGCCCAAGAGCGAAACCGAACTCGCCCCCGAAGAACGCCTCCTGCGCGCCATCTTCGGCGAGAAGGCGGCCGACGTGAAAGACTCATCCCTCGTCGTCCCCTCCGGCAGCGCCGGTATTGTCATGGACGTCAAGGTCGCCGCCGGCAATTCCCGCCCCAAATCCGAAAAGCTCTCTCCCACGGAAGCCAAACGCCAGGCAAAGTCCATCACCGACAAATACGACAAAAAGAAAAACGAGCTCACCGAAGAACTCACCCAGGCGCTCTCCAACATCCTTCTCAACGAGAAAATCCCCCTCGACGTTGTCAACGCCGAGACCGGCGAGATCATCATTCCCGCCAACCGCAAAATCACCAAAACCCTCCTGCGTAAAATGGCTGCAGTCTATGATCACATCGACATCGACCCCAGCCCCATCCGTATCAAAATCCGCGAGATCATCTCCACCTTCGAGAACAAGTTCTCCCAGCTGGACAACGAGCGCGACGTCGAAATGGACCGCGTCGAGGCCGGTGATGACGTCGACCCCGGCATCATCAAACAGGTCAAGGTCTATGTCGCCTCCAAGCGCAAGCTCTCGGTCGGTGATAAAATGGCCGGACGCCACGGTAACAAGGGCGTTGTGGCCAACATCGTTCCCGAAGAGGACATGCCTTTCCTCCCCGATGGCACCCCCGTTGATATCGTTCTCAACCCCCTTGGCGTGCCCTCCCGTATGAACGTCGGCCAGGTGCTCGAAACCCACCTCGGCATCGCCGCCCAAATCCTTGGCTTCAAAGTCGCCACCCCCGTCTTCGACGGCATTCCCGAATCCAAAATTCGTGAATACCTCGTCGAGGCCGGACTCGATGACGATGGCAAGAGCCGCCTCATCGACGGACGCACCGGCGAATCCTTCGACCAGCGTGTCGTTGTCGGCCAGATTTATATGCTCAAACTCGGCCACATGGTCGCTGATAAAATCCACGCCCGTGCCGTCGGCCCCTATAGCCTCGTCACCCAGCAACCCCTCGGCGGCAAGGCCCAATACGGCGGCCAGCGCTACGGAGGCATACGGTGCCGCCTACACCCTCCAGGAACTCCTCACCGTCAAATCCGACGACGTTGCCGGACGCACTCGCATCTATGAAAGCATCGTCAAAGGCGATAACTCGCTCTCGGCGGGCACCCCGGAATCCTTCAACGTCCTCATCAAGGAAATGCAGAGCCTCTGCCTCGA
>CAZTYG010000385.1:0-2380 GCA_964617445.1 uncultured Blastochloridaceae bacterium | reverse complement strand
TCATCTTCGAGCGTATCCGCGAGGAACTGCGCGTCTGCAATCCCGTGCGCGAGTCAGTCTCCGCCGGCTTCAACAAGGCATTCAGTTCCATCCTTGACGCCAACGTCACCACGCTGATCGCCGCATTGATTATGTTCTGGCAGGGCACCGGTGCCATCCAGGGCTTTGCCGTCGTGCTGTGCCTGGGCATTCTTTCCAGCCTGTTCAGCGCGCTGATCGCCACCCGCGGTTGCTTCGAATGGATGTTCGCACGCGGAGGTGGACCGAAGAAGCTGCCGATGGCCGGCTTCACGAACGAGCCAGCCTTCAACTTCATGGGTGTGAAAGTGCTCGGAGTGGCGGTGAGCGTGGTTCTCCTGGTGATGAGTTTGGGAGCATGGTACATCAAAGGCCAGGACGCCTTGGGTGTGGACTTTCGCGGTGGCGACATGTTGACCATGTCCTTCCAGCAAAAGCTTGGTGTGGATGAAATCCGCCAAGCCGCCGGACTGCCCTCCTCCGCCATGGTCCAATACCAGGAAAGCCCCGGCGAAGGCCGGGAATATCTGGTTCTGAAGACGGCCTTCGATCAGGCAGAACCCGCCGCCCGGGCCTTGATGACCGCCAACCCCGATGGCGGCTTCCGCCAGATATCCCTCGACAAGGTATCGGGCACCATCGGCAAAGAATTTCTCGAAAAAGCCGTTCTCGCACTCTGCCTCGGTTTGGTGGGCATCTTTCTCTACGTCATGTGGCGCTTCGAGATTTCATTCGCCGTCGGTGCGATCGTCGCCTTGGTCCACGACGTGGTCATCACCCTCGGCATCTTCACGCTGATGAACCACGAGTTCTCGCTGATCGCCGTCGGTGCCATTCTCACAATCGCCGGTTACTCGATCAACGACACCATCGTGATCTTTGACCGTATTCGCGAGGGTCTGCGCAACGATCCCAGCACGCCGCTGGGGGTATTATGCACCAAATGCCTCAACGCCACCCTGTCCCGCACGCTGCTCACCTCTGGCACCACGCTGCTGGCGGTGCTGGCGCTGTATTTGTTCGGCGGCCTGGTCATCAACGACTTCGCCCTGATCCTGCTGGTCGGCATCATCGTTGGAACCTATTCCTCCATCTTCGTGGCTGTGCCGGTGGTGCTGCTCTTCGGTGAGCGCACGCGCAAGAGCATTGCCGAGTCTCAGGCGGCTGCGATCACGGAGTGATGAAGCGCGACAAGGATCATGATGAACACGAACCACCTCCTCTTCGCGTTAGCGCTTGCCGGGGTTTTCCTATGGGGCGGTGCAGCGGGCTTGTGCGCCGATGACGGGGTGCCTCGGGGTCGGGGCCATCTGATCCGGGTGGAATTGACCGAACCCCCCGGCGATATTCCCGCCTCCATCCGTCAGTTGGCACAACCCAAGACAGGACCGTCCAGTTATCAGGTCTTTCTGCCCAAGGATTACGACGCGGAACCGGAACGTCGATATCCGGCGCTATTTATCATGTCGGCCGGCGGCAATGTGAAATTTCCGGAGGACCTCCAATCCCGCGCCAATCGCGATGGTTGGATTCTGATCGGCTTTCAAGAAGCGCGCAACGGCCCATGGGAGCCGATCATCACCAACATTTTTTCCGCCCATGACGACGCCGTGGCCCGTTTTCGCATTCAAGAGGGTTTGAAATTCGCCACCGGGTTCTCCGGAGGCTCACGCGGAACATCGCTTCTGGTTCAAGGCCGTCCGGGCTTCGCAGGACACATTGCCCATGGTGCCGGCTTTGCCTTTAACTCCAGCAACCGCTATGTCGTGGATGGTTTGTCCTCCCGCCGCGACTTTGCAGTGATGATTCTGATTGGTGACAAGGATGACAACTTTAGCGAAGTGGCCCGGCTGACCGCGGCGCTTCCCAAGGGTGTGGAGGTTCGCTCCGAAACCTTTCCGGGCGGGCATGTGCTCGCCCCCGCTGCGGTGTTCCACCAAGCTCTGGACTGGCATTTGATGCGGGTTTACATGCGGACACAGGATAAGCAGCAGCGCGAGGAATTGGTCCGGCATCTGGCACCCATGCTGGACCGAATCCGTGAGGAACCATCCGCACGCGTACGGATCAAGCGGATGGATGAAATGTTGTCCGAACTGGAGAAATCACGAAGCGGTCCGAAAGAATTCCTGGATCAGCTGCGGAGCACACGCGTGCAATTGCAGCAAGACCCGGAATTGGTCAGGGAATTGGCGGCGGAAGCGGCTTGGGAACGGATCGCCAGAAAGATCGAAACTCTCGAATCCCAAATCGAACGCGCCCGCGACGACCGCCGCAAAAGCCGGGCTCATGAAGAAATGGCTGATTTGCTGGAGGAATTTGCCAAATCCCACGAGGGAACTTCGGCTGCCGCAAACGCCGC
>CAZTYG010000384.1:0-2381 GCA_964617445.1 uncultured Blastochloridaceae bacterium | reverse complement strand
GATTTTTGGATTGGGAGGGCGGGGCTACGAACCCGCCGGGGGCAAGCTCTCGTACAGACCGCGTGGGGGCGGAAATCACCCACCACCCCACATATCGACGGAACCCATCACGTCCGCAACGACGGCAGCCGGCGCGGTGCCTCCCGCCGCGGCGCGACCACCGCAGGTATCTCCAATTCATACGGCCCGCTGCCATCAAATCGATGCAACTTCAGCCGCAGGCTCTCCTCCGGTCCCTTTCCATCCAGAACCTCCAACAAGTCCGCCGGACGGCCCATCGAATTTCCATCCGCTTCGACCAGAATGTCGTCCGGACGGACCTCGTCCGGCGCGCCTTCGCCCACCGATCGGACCCGCAGTCCGGCACCGTCCGCAGGCAGGCCCGCCGCCTGCAACGCCTCCGGCGACGCAGCCACCAGCGTCATCCCGGAAAAAATCACCACCTCTTGCTCCGGCCCGCCTGGCGTGAATTCGAAGTCCGGTATCTCAATCAGCAACGACTCGGCCACATAGATCGGCACCTTCACCCGCAACGCCAGCGCCATCGCGTCGCTTGGGCGACTGTCCACCTCGAACCGACGACCCGACGAACGCCGCCCCACCACCTGCCCGTAGTAGGTGCTGTCACGGATTTCCAGCACGGCCACATGGTCAATGGTCGCTCCCGACGCCTCGATCATCGATTTCAGCAGATCGTGGGTCATTGGCCGCGGGGGTTCGATCCCCTGCAGCGCGAGATAGATCGCTTGCGCCTCGGCCGGACCGATCCAGATCGGCACGATCTTGCCGCTTTCCTGCTCACGCAGCAGGACGATCGGCGAACGGGTGAAGGAGTCGAATCCGACCGAAGCCAGTTCGGTCTGCACCAACCTCTCCCCGCCCGGTGTTTGCAGCTCGGACGAGCAGGAGAGAAATGCCAACGCGCAGTGCGCAACAAGCACGGCAGTGAGAAGTGATTTCGTATTGGCGGTTGTCATCTGCGTTCCTTTCATGCCGGGGTGAATTCCTCCTCTGGAGGCACTGCGGCGGTGTCGTGATAAATTGTTTGAAAAATTCCTCCGCCTAACAGCGTCTCCCCATCATATAACGCACAAATTTGTCCCGGCGCGAGCGCGCGCTGCGGCTCGCCGAACCATAAGGCTCCCCGGTCCTCCCCATGTGGAATGTAACGCGCGGGCACCGACGGCGCCCGGTAGCGCGGACGTGCGAGGATGTTGGAGGGTTCTCCCAACGGCCCCACAGTCCATGACATCGATCCCAACCAGCAGCCCTGCGCGTAAAGTCCCGGTGTCTCCGGGCGGTCCAGGCCGATCACCAACTCGTTGGTCTTCCGTCGTTTTTCCACCACCACATAGGCTTCACCATAATGCGGCGAGGCCACGCCGATCCCCTTGCGCTGACCCAGCGTATAATAATGCAGTCCCTGGTGACCTCCCATCTCGCGTCCCTCCACATCAACGATGCGACCCGGTTTTTCGGGTAAAAAGGTGGAAATGAAGTCCGCCATCTTGACTTTTCCGATAAAGCATATGCCTTGGCTGTCTTTTTTGTCGGCGTTGGGCAGGCCGAGTTCGCGGGCAAGTCGGCGCACCTCGGACTTGGGCAGGTCACCGACCGGAAATCGCGCCGCCGCGATTTGCTCCTGCCGCAGCAACGCCAGAAAATAGCTCTGGTCCTTGTTTTTGTCGGCACCCTCGAACAGTTCCCAACGCCCGTCTTGCCGCAATCGCCGCTGCGCGTAATGCCCGGTGCCCACGGCGTCAAACCCGTTTGCCCGCGCGTAGGTCAGAAACACGCCGAACTTCATCTCCCGGTTGCACATGATGTCGGGATTGGGGGTCACCCCGTCCTCGTAACCGTTGAGCAGATAGAGCACGACCTTGTTGCGATATTCCTGCGTCAGGTCCACCACCCGGAATTCGATCCCCAGCACCGCCGCCGCCGCGCGCGCATCCTCGATGTCGCGTTCCCACGGACACTCCCCGGGAATCTCCTCCTCGTTGGTCCAGTTCTTCATGTAGGCTCCGCACACTTCGTGCCCCTGCTTTTGGAGCAGCGCCGCGGCCACACTGCTGTCCACCCCGCCGGACAGGCCGACTAGAATCCGTTCCCGTGCCATGCCACCCACCTTAACCCCGAAGCTCCCGCACCACCAGCCCGGAACTGTTCCGTGGGCAGCAGGGGGCGGTCCGGATGACTTTGCATCCGTCAATTCCCGCCTACTCTGTTGCGATGGACCGGTTTGAATTGGTATCGGAATACGAGCCGCGCGGCGACCAGCCGCAGGCCATCGCGGAACTGACCGCGCGTCTGCGCGCGGGCGAAAAACACAACGTTTTGCTCGGCGTCACCGGTTCCGGCAAAACCTTCACGATGGCCAA
>CAZTYG010000383.1:0-2389 GCA_964617445.1 uncultured Blastochloridaceae bacterium | reverse complement strand
CGGCGTCTCGGCGGTGTTGGCCTCGGCCACGGCGCTGGCGATGGCATCGGCCAGCGGCTCCTCCTGCGGCGCGGGTTCGGGCGTGGGGGTCGGCCCAGGCGGGGTCGGGGTGTTCACCGAGAGCGGCGACGAAAACGAGGGTGCGGGCACTCTCGCGTTTGACGACGGCATGGCGGAAGACGGCGTCGCTGGGTATGCCTCGTGCTTCGAGTTGGAGGCGGATCATTTCGGGGAGTGCGGAGGCGTTCGTTTCCTTGAGCCAGAGGGCAAAGGAGTTGACGGCGGCACCGGGCAGGGCGAGGACGCCGGGGTTCTTGGCGCTGAATCCGGGACTAGTAGGGGTGGTTGAAACGAGGGTGGCGGCATCGCGTCCGGGGACCGTCCAGAGTTCCCATGCTACATCGGCGGGAAGGATCAGTGGGGTGCCGCGGGGTGCGTGGCTGCGCGGGGGAGTCATTTCTCCTCCCAGACAAGGAATGTGGGCGGGCTTTGGCCGATGTTGGCGATGAGGGAAATGGAGCGTGAGCTGCGGTCCACGGTGGCGGTGCTGGTGACGCGGCGCAGGTTGCCCTCGAGGGTGATGAGCCCGGCGATGGTTTCGAACGCGGCCATAGACATACCCAAAGCTTGGCGCACTTCATCGGGATCGGTAAACACATAATCGTCATCGGTTCCGGCTTCGCCGTCGCGACCGTCGCGGCGTGCGAGGAAGGCATTGACGGCGATTTCAGAGACGCCGGTGAGGGCACGGATGAGATCGGGGTCGGCTTCGTTGAGGTTGAGGGTGCCGTTGCCGTGGACGGTGAAGAGGTTTTGCCAGTCGGGTCGGACCTCGAAAAGAATGTCAATGCCGAGGACGGTGGCGGCCTCATCGAGGTTGCGAAAGGGCCGGTTGGCGGGGCGGTGGGGGGACCCGGCCTCCTCGTATTCGTCCGCTTCGGCACCGCCCGGATTCGGTAGGTCGTCGGTGTCCACCCAATCCTGCATCCGGGCGATGAGCTGGACGGCGTCACCGCGGGGAATATCCCAGATGGTGAACAGGCGTTCGAGAATGGGGGTGAGTTCCTCATTGGTGAGGAGGCGGTTGATATTGAGTCGGGCCTGCTCGCTGGTGATGTCGATTTGAAGGGCTACGCCGTCGTCGGTTTCGCGGCGGAGGATGGGGTCGCCGCGTTGGACTTGGGGGTGGAGGCCGAAGGCGAGGCCGCTTTCGGCAACCTGATGGGCACGAAAGAGCCGGTTTTGTTCGATTTCGTATTGGAAATCCTGCTCGGTCATTTCCAGCAGGGTGGTCATGATGAACGCGAGCAGGCCGATGACGCCAAGCACAAGCAGCAGGGCGACGCCGCTGCGGGAACGGCGTCGGTCGGGTTGGGTGGGACTGTGATGTATGTGATTCATTCCGGACTGCGGGGTTGAACGGGAGGGAGCCAGAAGACGCCACGGATGGGAATATCGCTCTCCATGGGGAGAAGAGTCACTTCGATGAGGGAAGGTCGGCTGCCGGCGTCGGTCCAAACTTCCAGCCAGAGTTGATTACTCGGATTGAAGTAGCGCCAAGTGACCTCGCGTAGATCAGGCAGGATCAGGTGGACGATCTCGCTATCGCGGGAGGTGGAGAGGGAGGCGGTGGAGTCGTCCTGGATGACGAGGCGGATTTCGACGCCGCCGCCGGTGCGCGGATAGGTTTGAAGGATGGTGGTGCGGTGATCGGAGGGGCCGGTGCCGAGGCCGAACCAGTCATGGAGATTCTGGAAGGCGAGGCCCTGGAAAGCGCGTCCGCCGGTCTCCTCACGTTTGCCTTCGATTCTCACTTCGGGGGGCATGGTGCGCAGGGTGGTGCGGCACAGATCGACAAAACGAGTGAGTTGTTGGTGGCGTGTCCAGGAGTTCTCCAATTCCGCACCCAGCCGCGTGGCGCCGATAGTGAGTGTGAATACGCTGCCGGTGATAAGCAGGAAAATGGTGATGGCGAGAATGATTTCCAAGAGGGTAAACCCGTTGGATTTTCGATTTTCGATTGCCGATTTTCGATGGTTCACGGTTGGTAGAGAAGGGTTTCGAGGGTGGTCTGGCCGGGGCCGGAGCCGAAATCCCAGTGGGCAATGATTTTAACGTAGTAGATGCCGGTGAGTTGTTCGTCGTCTTCGTTGCGGTATTCGGCGGGTTCGATGATCTGTTCGAAATACACGCCCTGGTCGTCAGGATCGGTGCGGGTGTTGCTTTGCTGGACAGGTGCGGCGCGGAGCAATGCGTATTGGTTGGCGAGTTTGCCGCGGATTTCTGCTTCTTGGCGGGCGAGCACACTGAAGCGGGCCACATCGTTGAGGCCGGAGGTGATGGCGACACCGACAAACGCGAGAATCGTGACGGCGAGGAGGACCTCCAA
>CAZTYG010000382.1:0-2398 GCA_964617445.1 uncultured Blastochloridaceae bacterium | reverse complement strand
CTCTCGGTCATGGCCTTGTCGGCAAGCTTCCGATCATGGTCCGTCTCCGTCTCGAAACGGCCCCGGTGCGGATAACGGCCCATCAACACCACGTCTCGTGAGGAAAACCGGAACTCACCGACTGTCGTGGCCTGAGGCACAGTCGCGATCTGCTGCGCCACCAGACGACGTGGAAGGTCCGCCAGCGGAACACGTTCAAAAAACACCGCTCCGGCACTGGGCGCCAATAGTCCGGCCATCGTCCGCAGCAGCGTGCTCTTTCCGGCGCCATTTGGACCGACGAGGCCGAGAAACTCCCCCGCGCGTACGCTGCAATTGATCTGATGTAATAACCGCCGTCCGTTGATTTCCTTGCATACCCCTTTCAGCATTATCAGTTCAGACATGAGCTAAACCTCTTCCGTGCGAAGGCGATTTTTCTGGAGTAAATAGACAAAAAACGGCGCGCCCAGCAACGCTGTTACCACTCCTAATCGCAATTCTTGGGTGGGCACAAGCGATCGCGTCACCAGATCCGCCCAGATCAAAAAACTCGCTCCACCAAGAAAACTTGCGGATAACAGGACACGATGATCAGGCCCAACAACCAACCGCACGATATGAGGGACGATTAATCCGACAAATCCAATGATGCCACTGACCGATACCGCGGCACCGGTCACTAAAGCGGTCAACAACAATGCCCGTCGTTTCATCTGATGCATCTCGACCCCGAGACTGCTAGCCCCTTCTTCTCCGGATACCGCCACGATATTCAGTTCATCTCCGCAAGCGATTAACAGCAGAGCACCGACCAGAATGGGACCTGCGACCAATGCCACATGAGGCCACCCACGCCCGTCCAGCCCCCCTAATAACCAAAACAGCACTTCTCGCAAGGCAAAAATATCTTGCGCCATCGTCAGCAGCAGCGACGTCATCGCCGTCGCAAATGCGCTTACCGCAAGCCCGGCCAGCAATAAGGTAGCCAAGGGCGTCTTTCCGGCCCGGGTTGATAGGAAATAGATCGCCCACGTCGCCCCGGCCGCGCCCGCAAACGCCATGAGCGGCAACAACCACAACGCCGATGCCGCAAAACCACCCAAGAGGGCAACAACAGCTCCGAGTGCCCCTCCACCGCTCACGCCAATGATGCCGGGATCGGCCATGGGATTCCGGAACAGCCCCTGCAAGACGGCACCCGCCAGGGCAAGCCCACCTCCCACCAACGCCGCCAACACCACGCGCGGCAGACGTAAATAGAAAAGGATGGCCTCATACGCGCTCTGATCCTGGCTGGTCGTTATCCCGGTCACTTTCGCTAGCACCAGTGAGGCAATCATCCCAAACGGAACATGGACCGACCCCACACCGACAGCCAGTGAAATACTGACCGGGAGCAGAACACCCAACACGATGAGCATCATCGGAACACGGGTCATCCCGGCCCTTTCTCAAACATTTCCGGATGCAGCAGGCGGGCAATCGCCTCAACGGTGTCCGCGATGTGATGCGAACTGGTCACCAGCAAACGTGAGGGCACCGCATGCACCCGATGATCACGAAGTGCTTTGACCTTTTGAAATGCCGGATTCTTCAATAAGGCTTTCAGAGATCCTGATTCCCATTTGCGAGCGTCCCGTAGCAAGATCACCTCCGGGTCGGCCAGAACCACTTCTTCCTGTGAGATGTTACTCCAGCCCGTCACACCCAATTCACCCGCCACATTGATGCCGCCTGCGGCCTGAATCACATCATCCAACGTGGTGTGCCGTCCTCCCACCCATCCCGATTCGGAATACAGAAGGACACGAGGCCGCGGACGGTTGACGACGCGGCGCGAAACATCCGCGATCCGGTCATTCATGGCACCGACGAGTTGTTCGGCACGGTCCCTGGCTCCGGCTGTCTTCCCCAAGGCCCGGATCAATGAACGGATCCATTCAATTGACTCGAAACCGTGAATACGAAACACCCCGATACCCAATCCATCCACCTGCCGCGCCAGATCCGCGCTGTGTGCGCCGATCACCACCAAATCGGGCGCCAGCATGAGGATATGCTCAATGTCACCGGGCACCCGCACGGGAATTGCGCCGGCCTCCTGCACGATATTGGAACTGTCGGGATTATCCGCCAGGACACTCAACCCGACGACGCGTTCCGGCGCGAGCGCCAGCAGCACTTCATCGCCCGTCACATTGACGGACAGGATTCTCGCGGGGTAGCCGATCGTGTGATTGATGGGATGCGATATCCCACTGAAAGCAAAGCCCGACAACCATACCACCCAGACAGACCCTGTGATGACCGAAAGAATAAGCGACACCATTAACCACGATGGGACGGACCGGCACAGCCCCCGACGCCAACGCGGCAAGGAACCATTATTTCGCTCCACATCACCGTCCTCACTCCT
>CAZTYG010000381.1:0-2402 GCA_964617445.1 uncultured Blastochloridaceae bacterium | reverse complement strand
CCAACCCGCAGTTCGACCGGGTGATCAGCCCCTTTGTGGAAAACCTGATCGCGCTGGGTATCGACGCGAAACTGGTGAACATCGACCCCGCCCAGTTCGACCAAATCCATGCCAACCTCACCGTCAACGCCCGCGACGCCATGCAAGGCGGAGGCTGTCTCACCGTCGCTACCGCGCGCATCACCCTGGCCGTCCCCCACGACGGCATCCCCCCAGGAGACTACGTCCGGCTCTCCGTCCGCGACACCGGAATCGGCATGAACTCCGAAATCCGAGGAAAACTTTTCGAACCCTTCTTTTCCACCAAGGAAGTGGGCAAAGGCACCGGCCTGGGTCTGCCCACCGTCCACGGCATCGTCAAACAAAACCACGGCCACATCACCGTCGAAAGCAGCCCCGGCGCCGGCGCCACCTTCTCCATCTACTTTCCCCACCACCACACGCAACCCACCGCCTCGTCCACCGCGTCATTTCAAGCCACCCCCACCGCCGCCACTCCGACAAAGGACGACCGCAAGACCATTCTCTTCGTCGAGGACGAACCCATACTCCTCAAGCTCGGACAGAAAATTTTGGGAAAAGCGGGCTATATCGTGCACGCGACCGACGAGCCGACGCGGGCTTTGCGCATCGCAAACACCATTCCCGGCGGTGTGGACCTTTTGGTCACCGATGTCGTCATGCCCGGCATGAACGGTCGCGCCCTGCGCGACACCCTGCGCGAAAAACATCCGGACCTTAAATGCCTCTTCATCTCCGGCTACACCGCTGACATCATCGCCCTCAACGGCATCATCGAGGGCGACATCGACATCCTTTCCAAACCATTCTCCTCCGAAGCCCTGCTCGCCAAAGTCCGCGAATGCCTTACTGCACCTCCACCCGCACGGTGATCCTCTCCGGGGGGCTTTCTCCGCCCCGCCGCACCGTTGGCGGCGGGTCCAACGCCACCCGGAAGGAGTATTCGCCGGGTTCTTTCACCTCCGCCAGATTGATCACTGCCGTTTGAATCGTTCGACCGCGGTCCGGGCGATTGTCGGCGATGCGCACCTCCACATTCTCCGGTTCCACCACCGTCCGCGCCACCCGCAGGCCCTGCGCCAATCCGCCAAAACGCGGTTCCACCGGGAGTCGCCGCACCCGCACCGCGCCGATCTTTACCCGCACCTCCGCCGGATCATAACGCAGCAGTTCCCAATTTGTAGGCAGCCCGTAGAACATGCTGCCGCTCAATACAATGCTATGCGTCCCCGCTCGTAACTCCGAAAGATCCAGGCTCACGCCGTGATTGGGCAGGATCAAATTGCTCTCATCAGCGGGCAGCCTCACATGCGCCCGCGTCTGGCTCACCGAGGCCTCCTCCAGATAATGGTCCTCCGAAATCTTCAAATAATACACCGGTGCCTCCAGCGTCCGCTCCACATACTGGATTTCCTGGAAAACCTGATCGTTGCGCCGCAACCAATGCGAAAGCGGCGCGGCCAACAGGCCGATCACCAGTGCCACAGCCCACATGACCGCCGCCGGACGGGTCCACCACACCGTCTTGCCGCCGCGATCCCGCCCCCCCAGTTCCGCCTCCAATACCGACTCAAACTCCGCCTCATCCTCCGGCATCGTTCGCATCACACTGTTCCGCGCCATCGACACCGTTCCGCGCTCCTCGGAAACCACCAACACCACCGCGTCGCAGACCTCCGCAAGGCCCAACGCCGCCAGATGCCGTGTGCCCCACGACTCATCCGCCTCCCCCGTGGTGCTCAACGGCAGCACCGCCCCCACTTTCACAATCCGGCCGTCCCGGATCACCGCCGCCCCGTCATGACGCGGCGCCTCCGGATTGAATATCGACAACAACAGCGACTTGGTCACCCGCGCGTCATACTCCTCACCCCCGCTCAAATGACTCTCCACATCCTGCGCCACCGGCAGCACCAGCAATGCCCCCGTTCGCTGCCGCGCGAATTCACGCAGCGCCGAAAACACCGCCCGCACCGGCGCGCCCCCCTCCCGCCGCCGCCGCACGAACCAGCCGTCCCAGCTCAGATTGCGCGCCGCCGTGCGCAGGTCCCCGAAGTGCCCCAGAATGATAATCAACCCGGCCGGCACCGCCAGCGACGCCGTCAGCCATTTGGTCAGCGGCAAATCCAGCCGGTTCAACAAAAACACGACTGCCGAAAGCGCCAGCAACATCAGCAACATGCGCGCCACCGAGCGGTTGGCCAGAATCCACCCCAATACAAAACGCACCAACACCGCAAAACATGCCGCATCAAAAATCGTGGTCCAAATTCTCTCCATCTCCGCGCAGCCTAGCCCCCCCAACCCCGCCCCGCAAGGCGCGGAATTTTTTTACATGCATGCCGCGAATCAACGGTCGGACGCACCCCGGTTCGACAACC
>CAZTYG010000380.1:0-2408 GCA_964617445.1 uncultured Blastochloridaceae bacterium | reverse complement strand
CATTTTGTAGCCTTTCATGTATTTTTGCTGGTCCTCGGCGGTGCGGTCGGAGCTGACAAAAACCACTTCGAAGTCGTCTTTGTGGCGGTTACGGAACCGGACCAGATCGGGGGTGAAGCCGCGGCAGGGCGGGCACCATTCGGCGGAGAAATACAGACCGACGATTTTTCCTTTGAGGGAATCACGGCTGATTTCGTTGCCCTTGGCATCGATGAGTTTTTCGGGGAGCAGCTCTGCGAGCCCTTCGGCATGGACGGGTGCGAGGGTGAAGAGCAAGAGCGCGGTGAAGGCAAACAATGATTTCATGGTAACTCCTTGGTGGTGGGGGTTGAATGGCTTTGGAAACCGGCCATGATTCTACGACGCCGGGGGCCGGATGGCGATTCAAAAATCGCCATTTATTTGCAACCGCATCCGCTACCGCAGCCACCTTCGTTATCGCAGTCCAACTCGTCGTCGCCGGGCAAACGTCCGAGCTCGAAGCTTTTGCTGATCCAGCGGTTGACGCGTTCCTGAATTTCGTTCATGGCCTGCTGGGCTTCGAGAAAGGCGGTGGCGGTGGGGTTTTCGAGCAGCGCGCGGCGGAGTTTTTCGAAGGATTCGATCTCCTCCATGCCGAGTTCGGCGCCGCTGGTTTGTTTGAGATGCAAACCGCGGCCGCGTTCCGACACCTCTTCATATTGTTTCTGCGCGCTCTCGTCTCCGAGGAAGCGCTCGACATCGCGGCGCAGAGTGGCGAAGGCGGGTTGCTCCAGAATGGTGCGGCAGAGGTCGCGGGTTTTTTCTTCAATGAGTTCGTGGTCGAGTACGGATTGGATCATGGCCTTCATGGTCCCCCGGATGGGTCGATGTGCCAACCCCCTTTTTAATACGCGTTGCCGACCTGAAAAAATGTCACAATAAAGTTTTCGCGCTGGAACATAAATTGCATTAAAATCATGGAATGATGGGAAAATTTTTGTTCATGTGTTTGTCGCTGACAGCGGCAATGGCCTTGCCAATTCAGGGTCAAAGTCCGATGAATCTGGGGGATTTGTTGGGTCGTTTTCCGATGTCCGCGGACATGGACATGGAAATTTATGTGAGGTCTCCGGAGGGTGGCGGCGAATCCCGGGTGAGCTTGGTATTTTTGCGCCAGGCGAACGAATCGAGGATGACGGCGGCGAACGACGTCGTGATCACAGTAAATGATGAGCGTCTCGTGGGCGGGGATGGGCGGCGCTGGCTGGAGGGCCGGGAGGAGGGGATGCGGCTGGCGGTGGGATTGGCGGTGACGGTGGACCACCTGGAGTCGGTGTTTTTGGCCGACAGCATGACGGTGAAAATCGGGGCGGAGGATTACGTGATTCCGGGGGCCGTTCGGAGGATGTTGCGTGAGGGCGGGCCGTTGATCCCGGAGTTGCGCAATATGCGTCCGGATGCAGGGAGCGGCTCGGGTGACTCGTTGTGATCCGTAGGCTTGAGGTTATTCTAAAAAATTGCTGGTTGGCGCGAAAAAATCTCGCCTTCATTGATGAAGCCCGTCAGCGACCCCATGTTGTACTCAAGCGACGGTTTTCCCAGCGCATGATGGAGCGTTGCCGGGACGCGGTCGCAGGCTAGAGTGGCCGGATGATGATACCAGAGGCCAATCGCCCCGTGTGGGTTATGGTTTTCCTGATCCTGTTGTGGGGGGTGCTGTCGGTGCAGCTATCCACGGAGTGGTCGGTCAACCCGCATTATAGCTTCGGCTGGTTGATGCCGTTGTTGTCTGGTTTGTTGTTGGGGAAAAGGTGGGAGGACCGGCCGGTGGCGGCGGCGGACGGCGGGGTGACGGTGGCATGGTTGTTGGCAGGTCTGGCGCCTTTGTGGTTTATGGCGCGGGTGGTGCACGAGGCCAATCCGGACTGGCGGTTGAGCGCGTGGGCATTGGCGGGCCTGGCCTTGATGGCGACGTTGCTGGTCTTGTGGAGGACGGGGGGGGTGTCCTGGGTCCGGCACTTTTCGTTCCCCTTCGTCTTTTTCCTGTTGGCGGTGCCGTGGCCGGCGGCCCTGGAGTCGGGACTGGTGCTGCGGTTGATGGACGGGGTGGCGGCGGGAACGGTGGAGTGCTTGAACTGGATGGGCCATGACGCGATGCAGCAGGGCAATATCATCCGGGTGAATGACCAAGCGATCGGCGTGGACGAGGCGTGCAGCGGGGTGCGGTCGCTGCAGTCGAACATCATGGCTGCGTTGTTCGTGGGGGAATGGTTCCGGCGCGGCCTGGGGGCGCGGGGATTGTTGCTGGCGGCAGGGGTCGCGCTGTCGGTCGGGCTCAACTCAGTGCGGGCACTGGCGCTTTCACTGGTCTGGCTCGAACAAGGTGAGACGGTGATGACACGCTGGCATGATCCGGCCGGGCATGTGATTCTTGGGGTATCGTTCGG
>CAZTYG010000379.1:0-2409 GCA_964617445.1 uncultured Blastochloridaceae bacterium | reverse complement strand
AAATCAACCGCCCCCAATGACAACCGACCCGCCTTTCCTCCCCATCGCCGTGCTCGGCTCCGGACGCGGTTCCAACTTTCGCGCCCTGGCCGACGCCATCGACTGCGGCGAAGTGCCCGCCCGCATCGTGCTCGTCGGCAGCGACCTGGCCGACGCCCCCATCCTTGCCGAGGCCGCCCGTCGCGGCCTGGCCACCTACACCTGCGCCCCCTCCGCCTTCAAAACCAAACTCGAACCCGAAATCGAATCGACTCTGGCCGGAGCCATTCGCGCCTCCGGCGCCGGACTCATCGTGCTGGCCGGATACATGCGTGTGCTCAAAGCCCCCCTTCTCGACGCCTTTCCCGGACGCATCCTCAACATTCATCCCTCCCTCCTCCCCGCCTTCAAAGGCCTCGCCGCATGGAAACAGGCACTCGCCGCCGGAGTGACAGAAACCGGCTGCACTGTCCACTGGGTCGATGCCTCGCTAGACGGCGGCCCCGTCATCGACCAACGCCGCGTTCCGGTCCTACCGGAAGACACCGCCGAATCCCTCCACGCCCGCATCCAGGAACAGGAACATCAACTGCTCCCACACACCGTCGCCCGAATCGCCTCCGGCGAAATCCCACTGCCCTCCTCCTGATGCCCCACTCCGACCAAGGCACCATCACCCGCTGCGGTCCATACTCCGAAACCAGCCAATTGGTCACCTGGTTCACCGCGGGCCACGGCATCCTGCGCACCATCGCCAAAGGCTCCTCCCGCCCCAAACAACCCCTGCACGGTAAAATTGACCTCCACCATCACGGCCACCTCCAGTGGTCCCCGTCCCGCTCCTCCCAACTCCACACACTCACCTCCTTTGATCTGCAAAACCTCCATCGCGGCATCACCCTCTCCTATCCCCGCGCCCTTGCGGCGGCATATTGTTTCGACCTCATCGCCGCCCTGGTCGAACCCGAGCATCCCGAACCCCAACTCTATGACCTGCATCTGCGGGCCATCCACCACCTCGACTCCCATGAACCCAACGCCCGGCTGATCGAACGCTTCGAAACCCGTGTTTTTCAACAACTCGGCCTCTTCCGTCCGGACCTTCCCACTTCCACCCAACGCCGCCTCATCCTGCCACGAATCCCCCATTCCCTCCTGCGATTGCAAGAAATCTTCAATGTCTGAGTCGGCACCTTCGATATTAATTTTCCCAACGCGCTCTTGAATCATCAACGCTCCCAAGTAGTATCCGACAATGGCAAGCGAAGCAAATTCACGCCGCACACCTCTTTACGACTGGCATTCGAAAAACGGCGCGAGACTCATCGATTTCAGTGGATGGGAGATGCCCGTCCAATACACCGGCATCCTCGAAGAGCACCACGCCGTGCGCAACGCCGCCGGACTTTTCGACATCAGTCACATGGGCCAGGTGCGTGTCGGCGGAACCGCCTCCGAATCCTGGCTCAACACCATGCTCACCAACGACATCCGCCAGCTCTCCCCCGGCGATGCCCAATACACCCTCATGCTCAACGAAACCGGCGGAGTCCTCGACGACCTCATCGTTTTCCGTATGGACGACCAGAACTTCCTGCTTGTGGTCAACGCCGGCCAGACCGAAGCCGACCTCAAGTGGCTGAAAAAATGGCAGGATGACAACACCACCATCGAACTGTTGGCGGAACGCGCCGGCATCGCCCTGCAAGGTCCGCGCGCCGAGGCCATCCTCGACAAAGTCTTCACCGAGGAAATCCACTTTCCCAAACGCAACGAGATCGTCACCTGGCCATTCCAAGGCCGCCCCGTCCACATCGCCCGCACCGGCTATACCGGCGAGGACGGCTTCGAACTGCTTATGGAAGCCGATACCGCGCCGGAGCTTTGGCAGACCCTGCTGAAAAACGGCAAGGGCCTCGGTCTGCTTCCCGCCGGACTTGGTGCCCGCGACACCCTCCGCCTCGAAGCCGGACTGCCGCTCTACGGCCACGAACTCAACCCATCCGTCACCCCCTACGAGGCAGGACTCGCCGCTTTCGTTAACAACGACAAACCGGAACGTTTTCTCGGACGCGACTGCCTGCGAGAACAAAAACAGCGCGGCATTCCGCGCAAAATCGCCGCCTTCGAGATCACATCCCCCTCCGCGCCGCCACCGCGCGCCCAATACCCCGTATTCGCGGCAGGCAAACCCGCCGGTGTCGTCACCAGTGGCGCCGTCTCCCCCACCCTCAAAAAAGGCATCGGCCTCGCCCTCCTCGATGCCGCCCACGCCGCCAACGGCACCATCATCGAAATCGAAATTCGCGGTAACCGCCACCCAGCCATCACCGCCCCCAAACCCCTCTACCGGAGAACCCCATGAGCATCCCCGCCGCCCTCAAATACGCCGCCACCCATGAATGGATCGCCGCCGCCGATACCCCGGCA
>CAZTYG010000378.1:0-2411 GCA_964617445.1 uncultured Blastochloridaceae bacterium | reverse complement strand
ACACAGCTCCGCCCCACCACAACCCATCGAAAATCGAAAATCGGCAATCGAAAATTCCACCCATGCCCACACCCGAACGCATCGCCCTCATCGGCAACGAAGTCGCCATCCGTTGGCAGGACAGCAGCGAGGACTATTTCCCCGCTTCTTTCCTGCGCCGCCACTCCCCCAGCGCCGAGAACCAGGGCGAGCGTGATCTGCTTGGGCGCGAGATCACCGGAGCGCAACCCGCCGATGGCACCGGCGTGGGTGTCGCCGGTTGGCAAATGATCGGCGGCTACGCCATCCAGTTCCAATTCACCGACGGCCACAGCACCGGACTTTTCACCTACGATTATTTAAAGCGCCTTGCCGCGTTGCTGGCCGAACTCCGGGAGGGCGCATGACTCCCTGCCCCTTCCCGAAAAAATACCCCTCGGAACTCCTCCGGGACGAAACCTATTACATGACCCTGGCCTACAACCAGGCGATCGACGCCTGGAATGCCGATGAGGTGCCCATTGGCGCGGTCATCGAACACGAGTGCAACCTCATCGCCGCCGCCCACAACCGCGTCGAATCCCTCCATGACCCCACCGCCCATGCCGAAATCCTTGCCATCACCGGCGCAGCGGAGGTGCTTGGCGACTGGCGGCTCAATGGCGCCACCCTCTACGTCACCAAAGAGCCCTGTCCCATGTGTTCCGGCGCGTCCATCATGGCCCGCCTGGGGCGCGTCGTTTATGCCGTACCTGACCCGAAGATGGGCTTTCTCGGCGGCGCCCTCTCCGTCCACGAAGTCCCCACCCTCAACCACCGCATCACCGTCACCTCCGGGGTCATGGAACGCGAGTGCCGCGAATTGCTCCAGGCCTTTTTCCAACTCAAACGCGAAGCCGCCTCCGGTGCCGCCCATCCCGAATGGAACTGATCTTCATGGGAACGGGCACCTCCCAGGGTGTGCTCATGATCGCTTACCACGACCACGCCTGCGATCTTGACGACCGCCGCAACTGGCGCACCCGCACCAGCGCCCACGTCGTCATGGACGGCCACCACATTCAGATCGACGCTGGCCCCGAATTCCGCCTCCAGTGCCTCTGGAACCAGATCGATCAAATTGACACCTTCCTTCTTACCCACGGCCACACCGACCACCTCATGGGCATGGACGACCTGCGCCGCTTTTGCGACCTGCTCGGTGGCAACGCTCTGCCAATTTACAGTTCCTCGCAGGGGCTGGAACGAATCCGCCAGACCTTTCCCTATGCCATCGGTGATAAACCCGCTTACAAAGGCTATCCCGCCTTCGCCCTCCACGAAATGCCGCCTGTCCTCGAACTTCCCGGCGGCACCATCCGCCACTGTCTCCTGCCCCACGGCTCCATCCAGGTCCTCGGCCTGGTCTTCCAAGAGGCCTCCACCGGCAAACGTCTCGCCTACTACACCGATTGCAAACGGATCGACGATTTCGCCGCGGAACTGGCAGCGGATGTCGATGTCCTCGTCATCGACGGCCTCCGCCACGAATCGCACCCCACCCACCTCACCGTCGCCGAAGCCCTCGAAGCCTCACGCCGCATCCGCGCCAAACGCACCTTTCTCACCCACATGACCCACCTCATCGACCACCAACGCGACAGCAAGCGCCTTCCCGAATTCGCCGCCTTCGCCCACGACGGACTCCGCCTCACAGTCTGACCGCCTCCGGCATCTGGAGGGAGACCGTCCCGGTCTCCGGTTTCCTCCGGGAGGGCGGGACTCCGTGCCCGCCGGAACCAGTCACAATAGGTGAACTTTCCCTAAAATACCGTCTGAACCAACGCCCCAATCTCATCCACAAACGCCCTCGGCGCGAAACCCAAATCCTTCTCCGCCGGACCGGTGGTGGGAACCTGCGCCTCCTCCAGCATGGCCACATGTCCCGGTGTCAACAACGGCACCGGCGAGACACACTCGAACAATCCCGCCGCCACTTTCGCCAACCGCGCCGGTACCGGCAGCAACACCGGACGATGCCCCCGCAGCACCAACAACGGTGCGGCCACCGCCATCACCGCCGGATGCGTTTCCACCACCCCAGGATTCAGACCCTCCGCCCGCGCGACCGCTTCCAAATACTCCCGAAAACTCAACTGCGGCCCGCCCAACTCATACGTCCTGCCCACAGCGGCGGGATTCGCCAGCGCCGCCACGAACGCCCCCGCCACATCCCTCACATGCACCGGTGCCACCGGCGTGCCCCCGTCGTCGATCATCGGCAGCGCGTGCCCCGTCAACCAGTTCATCGGCGGGCGCATCAACTTCACCAACCCCGTCGTCAACGGATCGCCTTTGCCAAAAATGATCGCCGGGCGGAAAATCGTCCAACACAACCCCGATTTCCGCACCAACTCCTCCGCCGCCCACTTCGACTTGTGATACGCCGACAC
>CAZTYG010000377.1:0-2419 GCA_964617445.1 uncultured Blastochloridaceae bacterium | reverse complement strand
TGTGTTCGGTTTCGCGGATGGCGGAGGAATCGGCACTTTCCTCGGGCACATCGACCTCCGCGGCATCGAGTGAGACCGAGCGCTTGTTCTTGTGGTAGCTGGCGGTGAATTCGCGGTAGAGAGTGGTGAATAGCCACTGTTTGGCCTTGTCCGGTTCGCGGATCTGCCCGCCTTTTTCGGCGAAAATAGCGTAGGTCTGCTGGACCAGGTCGCAGGCATTCTCGGGCTTGCGGGCCAGGCTCAGGCCGAAGCGGTAGAGGTCGGTGTAATACCGGTCCACCACGGTCTGGAAGAATGCTTCGTCCACCATGATTGATTCAGAGTGGCAGGTCCGCGGATTTATTCCATGGAATATGCTCCGGAAGGGTGACAATTGAGATTTTCGCACACGGAGTCACGGAGGGCGTGATTGGAACTGGGTAAGCGTTCAGGGAAATGCCGAGAGTTTGTCAGCACTCCCAATCCCCCCTCATTGCTTCACAGGTACCTGATATATCCTTTTACAAAAGTAGCACCTGCCACTTTTGTAACGCATTTATAAAAGTGGCAGGTGCTACTTTTGTAAAATGGGGAGGCTGGGTAGGTGGATGTCTTGTGTTGGGTGGTGGTGCAGTGGGGCGAGGAGAGAATCCGGAGGGGCGGGGGATGAAATATTGGTTTCTGCGGTTATGATGCCGGATTGTGATTTTCGCAGCCGGCGGGACGCCATCGGTCAGGGTTTTAGTCGGCCTCTCAGGCCGTATCTTTTCTTTTCCCGGGAATAAAGGGCGCGCAGGATGGCTCGTTGAATGATGGCTGAATCCACAATCTCCGGGGCCGGGCAAGGACCGTGGTCGCGTTCATGGTGGGCGGCCATCCTGCTCATGCTGGGCGCGTGCTGGCTTTTGCCCCACGGCAGGCTGCATGATTACGGGACGGTGCCGTGGTTTCTTTGCGGCGCGGCGGTGATGCTGGGCGGTTTTTTCCTCGCGCTGCGCTTTCCGCCGCGAACCGCATGGCTGTTCTGGGGCGTCGCGGTCATGGCGCGTCTGGTGTTGCTGTTCCAGGCTTCGGGCGACGATATTTTCCGCTATGTGTGGGAGGGTCGTCTTCTGGTGGCTGGCTGGAATCCCTATCTTCATCCGCCGGACGCCGCCGCTCTGGAGCCGCTGCGTGACGGGCTCTGGCAGTCGGTGCAACACAAGACCTTCACGGCGATTTATCCCCCCCTGGCCCAGTGGATGATGGCCGCACTAGCGGCCATCTGGGCCTCCCCGTTGTTTTTCAAACTGGTCTTCGCGCTGGCCGATCTCGCGGTGGCCGGATTGCTGGTCCGTCGTTTCGGCACCGAACGTGCCCTGCTCTACGCATGGAATCCGCTGGTCATCTATTCCTTCGCCGGTGGCGGACACTACGATTCCGTGTTCATTTTGGCCATGGTGCTGGGTTGGTTCGCATGGGTGGATGGAAGGGGGACCAAAGCGGCCGCCTGGCTGGGCATTGCCGTGGCCCTGAAATGGATGGCCTTGCCGCTGCTGGCATGGGTCGGCTGGCGGATGTGTGTGGAGGCTTGGAAAACGCGGTGCTGGCGCATGGTGCTTGTCGCCGCGGCTGCGGGTGGGCTGCCCTTGATCCTTTCCTATTGTGCATTGAGTGCATGGACCGGCGAATGGACTCTGCAGCTCCATCCCCCCAAGTTTTCGCAATACGCCCGCAGCGCGGAATTCATCCCGGGCATCGTCGGCTGGTTCTGGGAGCAAAGCAAATACCACAACCACTGGTTCGCTCTTCCATTGGCCGTTGCCTGGGGATGGATCCTGCTGCGGTGGCGGGACTTTGCCCGTTCGGCCGAGGTGGTGTTTTTTGCCGCCCTGGTGCTTACGCCGATGCTGCACGCATGGTATTTCACCTGGATCATCCCGTTCGCCGTGATGACACGGAACCGGGGTGCGATCGTCGTCACTGTCTCCGCATTCGTCTATTTCATGCTCTATCATCATGTCGAAGCCCCGAAAGGCGAGTGGCTGCTCCAGCCATGGGAAACCGCTTTGTTGTGGCTGCCCTACGTCGGTGGTTTCCTGTGGTCGGTTCTCAAACAGAAAGAAACCAAGCCATGAAGATCAGCGCCGCCCTCATGCTCAAGGCGCCCCGTCCGGGCACCGTCAAGACCCGCCTTGCCAGGGAGATCGGCAACGAAAAGGCCACTTCCATCTATCGCTCTCTGGCGGAACGGCAGGTGACGCAAATTCCGGACGACTGGCGGTGCGCCATTCATTTCGCGCCCGCCGATGCCGTCGAAGAAATGCGCGGTTGGCTGCGGAGTGTTGCTCCGGCGGATGCGGTCTATCGGCCCCAATGCCAAGGCGATCTCGGCGACCGCATGCGCCATGCCGTGCTGGCCGAGCTCGCCGCAGGCACCGACGCCGTCGTGTTGCTCGGC
>CAZTYG010000376.1:0-2422 GCA_964617445.1 uncultured Blastochloridaceae bacterium | reverse complement strand
CCGCTGCGCCCGAACTATTTCTCGCCATCGAAGGTCGCCGGATCACCACCCAACCCATCAAAGGCACCCGTCCGCGCGCCGCCGATCCTGAACAGGACACCCGCAACGCATTTGAACTCACCTCCAGCCCCAAAGAACTTGCCGAGCTCGTCATGATCACCGACCTCGAACGCAACGACCTGGGGATGGTATGTGAATACGGCTCTGTCCGGGTCCTTGATCTGGCGCGCCGCGAGAGCTTTTCCCACGTCCACCATTTGGTCTCCACCATCGAAGGAACACTCCGCCCCGGAGTCACCGCTCTTCAAGCGCTGCAGGCATGTTTTCCCGGCGGATCGATCACCGGTGCGCCGAAAAAACGCGCCATCGAAATTATCCATGATCTGGAGACCGGACCCGGCGGCCCGCGCGGACCCTACACCGGCGCCATTGGCTGGTTTGGTTATGATGGCTCCGCGCGGTTCTCCATAGCCATTCGCACCATGGTTTTGGACGAACAGGAACTCTCCTTTCACGCCGGCAGCGGCATCACCGCTGATTCCGATCCGGAGGCAGAGTGTGCCGAAACCGAGCACAAAGCATCCGCCCTCCGCCAGGCCTACGCCCTGTATCAACAACTTGCCCCTGCGGCTGTTCCTGTTCCGTGAACTCCGGCTTCATCCCTGTTACCGACCCCGGCTTTCGGCACGGACTTGGTGTCTTTGAAACCCTCTTGGTCCGTGCCGGGCGTGTTCAGTTCCAGCAATGGCATCGCGTATCCATGGAGACCTCCGCCGCCGCTTTGTCCCTGTCCGCGCCTGACTGGAGCACCCTGCCATCGCCACCCGGCGGTGATGCTCTCTGGCGCTGGTTTCTGACCCCCTCCGGTCTATACCACTCCACCGAGCCGGACCCGACCCCGCCGCCGTCGTCGGTTGCGCTGGGACTGTCCGACCTTCACATCGACTCCCTTTCCTGGGAGGCCCGTCACAAAACCCTTTCCTACCTCCTCCGCGTTCAGGCACGCGGGTCGGCCGCGCCTGATGAGGTCGTGCTTCTCAACGAGCGTGGCGAAATCACCGGCGCCTCCATGGCCAATCTCTTCTGGGTCACGGACGGCAGTATCCTTACCCCCGCACCCGAGGCGGGATGTCGCCGGGGAGTTGTGAGGAGATGGGTGTTGGAGCATTCCGAGCGTTCCGTCAAAGAAGTCCATGAACCACCCGCGTCTTTGGACAACGCCGATGAAATATTTCTCACCAACAGTCGTGTCGGCATCCTCCCGGTCCATGCCTGGGGTGGTCGAAACCTCGATCCCGGTCCCGTGACCCGCGCCCTCCAGACCGGACTTCGGCGGTTTGTTTTCGAATCAAAATGAGGGAGGCGCGAGTCGGTGTCTCCTGGAATCAGTAGGACTTGGCGAAAACGACGCGTTGGGGGCTGGGTTGCCCGGAGAAGGGGCAGGTGCCGGGTTCGCCGGGGTCCGAGGGGATGCAACGTATGGTGACTTTGAGGTCGTTCTTGATTTGTTCCTCCACCGCTGCGTCGCCGTTCCAATGCGCCAAGGCAAAGCCGCCGTGGATTTCCGGTTTGTCGGTGCTCTTGGGAGTGAAGTAATCGTAGAACTCCTCGCGGCTGTCGATGACCCGGGTGTGGGCGTCGCGAAAGGCGAGGGCGCGTTGATAGATATTGTCCTGGATTTCCTGGAGCAGCGCGGGCGCGCGGACGGTGAATTCGGCGGCGGGCAGGGAGTTTTTTTCCTTGGGTCCGAGATCGCGTCGTCCGAGGAAGAACGATCCGGACTCCAAGTCGCGGGGGCCGATTTCGACGCGCAGAGGCACGCCTTTTTTGATCCAGTCCCAGCTCTTGACGCCGCCCTGGCGGTCGCGGGTGTCGATGCGGACGCGGAGGGGCTCGCCGTGCCAGCTTTGTGCGCGAAGTCCGGAGGCGAGTTGCTCACAGGCTTCGAGGACGGCGGCGCGGGTTTCTTCTTTGGGGGTGACAGGAATGATAACGATCTGGGAGGGGGCGATGCGCGGCGGGAGAATGATACCGTCGTCGTCGCCATGGGCCATAATGAGGGTGCCGATGAGGCGGGTGCTGACACCCCAGCTGGTGGTGAAGGCGTGTTGGAGTTGGTTGTCGCGTCCGAGAAACTGGATGTTCTGGGCTTTGGCGAAGTTCTGGCCGAGGAAGTGGGAGGTGCCGGCCTGGACGGATTTGCAGTCCTGAACCATGGCTTCAATACAGAGGGTGCGCTCGGCACCGGGAAAGCGCTCGGCGGCGCTTTTTTCGCCGGTGAGCACGGGCAGGGCGAGAAACTCGCGGGCAAAGGTCTCATAGACCTCCAGCATTCGGGCCGCCTCGGCCTCCGCCTCGTCGCGTGTTTCGTGGGCGGTGTGGCCTTCTTGCCAGAGAAATTCGGAGGTGCGAAGAAAGAGGC
>CAZTYG010000375.1:0-2423 GCA_964617445.1 uncultured Blastochloridaceae bacterium | reverse complement strand
CCCTATGACGATGCGGGCCAACCCGGAGCGTTTGTGGACAGCACCCGGTTCCGCCTGGACCGGAGAATTTCGTTCACCGCCGCTGTTATCGAGGGCTTGCGCGAGGCCTCCGCCTCCGCCCTGGGAGGGACACGCACGCTGTTCCTACTCAAGCAGATCAAAGGCGCGGGTTCCCATGCCCTCGGATCCAAATCGCATCACCTCTATCCACAGTTCACACTGGATCATCCGGACATGATCGCCGGAATGGAGCGCCGCGCTCTTCACCCGGAAGCATGGAAAACGGTGCGGGCCAATTTCGAGCGGGCCGGAGGGGGGGCTGCTGCGGATGTGGCCATCACCGAGACCGAACGCCCCCTGCCCCCGCTTCCGTCCTTGCCATGGCAGGAACTGGCCGTAGGCGACATCGTATCCCCCACCACCGCCGTCGGCCCCATGGTGGTCGCAGTCGGCCGGGCGGATGCGGCGTTCATCGCCGCCAATGCCGACGGCAACGAGGCATCCGGGGTGCGCAACATCAGCGACGGACTGCTCATCCGCCATCCAGTGGAAGACCCGCTTTACAGCCAGGGGCCGCAGGGGCGTGTGTACGAGCCCATCAGCGAGGATGCCTGCGCGGGTTTGACCGGTGCGTTGGCCCTGCTGGGGAGCAGGAGCTTGTGGTTGTCCTATGAAAGTTTTGCCGTCAACGGTCTGCCCTTTTTTCAATCGGTCACCCAGGCCATGGCCGAACTGCGCCGCCGGACGCCGTCGGCCATCGCACTGTTCACTGCCTGCGCCATCGAACAGGGCCGCAACGGCTGGACCCATCAACGTCCCGAAGTGGAGGGCTACTTCGCCGCCATGCTGCGCAACGGCAATGTCTATCCGATTTTCCCATGTGATGCCCAGACCTCGCAGGCGGCGTATGAATGGGCGTTGAACACGCGCAACAAGGGTGTGGCGCTTTTCGCCTCCAAATCCCCGCTTCCCGTGCGCACCACACGAGAACAGGCGGTGTGTGCCGTGGAGAACGGAACCTGCATATTGAGCGAGAGTCCGGCGGGCAAAGGCCCGTGGATCGTCTTTGGCGTGCTGGGCGATATGGTTTTGGCACCGGTTTTCGAGGCCGCGCAATTGTTGGAGGCGGACGGCATGCGTGTGCGCATCATCTCCATCATCAATCCGCGCCGTCTCTACCGCGCGGAGGACGTGTATTGGCAAAGCGTTTCGGAGCCGGATGGAAAATTTCTAGATGACACCGCCTTCGATGCCGTGTTCGGTGGGGACGCCTTGATCGGTGTCAGCGGTGGAGCCAGCGCGCTGCTGGAGCCGTTGCTGTTGCGCGGGCGTGCGCCCCGGGATGTGTTCGCATGGAAACGCGGGGACACCACCGCGTCTCCGTCCGCATTGATGCAATTCAACGGCTTAACGGGAACCGCGTTGGCCGAACGCGCGCGAAAGCTTGTATTCGCATGATTTCCGCTTCTTGGTAACCGTCATGCCGGCACTTTTTAGACGGCCTCCCGGACGCGCTTCATATCCACGACTTCCCCGGCAGTGGTGGAGGTTTCGAATCGCGCGGCGTCGATGGGGAGACCGTTGACGGTGCAGGTTGCGCCGAGGTGGTGATGGATGCGCAGGACTCCGCCGTTGCGGGAAAGGACGCGGACGCTCTGAGGACATCCGTCGCACCAGACGGCATCCACGAGGAAACCCCCGGGCAGGGCGATGCCACGGACTTCCGCGGAGGGCCAGAGGCGCGGGGTGCGGGGAGCGATGTGAATATACGGCACGGCGGCGGGGCCGCGCTCTTGAACCAGTAGGTCGAGGACTGCGGTGACCGATCCAAGGGCGCCATCGAGCTGGATGACTTCGCGCGCGGCGTATTGCTCCGGGGGTAGAGTCTCCGGAGTGGGCCAGACACGGCTGTCGGAGTTGGAAAAGCCCGCGTGGTTGGCATCGTGAAGGGGGCCGCAACCGGGGTTCATGAAGGCGCTGCGGAAAATGCCCAGCCAGAGTGCGGCTCCGTCCACCCAGTCCATGCGCGCACAAATCTGAGATGCCCAGACCACGGCCCAGCCGGTCCAATGGCCGGCACCAAGTCCAACCCATTGCCGCATGGTTGCGGCGATGATGGCGGCGTGTGCCGGGTCTTCGGGATTCAAGGTGCCGAAAGGATGAATGCCCGCAAGGTGCGAGTGGTGGCGGTGGCTGGTGGGCAGGGCAAGTCCCTCCCACAGGCCGATGACCGTGCGTGCGTGTGAAGCTTCGGTTTCCGGAGAAACGGCGGCGGTATAGGGTGGCAAACGGTCGGCAATTTTGCCCCATTGCGGATGGACATCCTCGCCGAGTTCGGCGGCAGCCAGGGGAAGAATCGAAAGCACGCGGTGCAGTGCGGCCAGCTGGAAACTGGCGTCGCGTCCCCAGCATCGGTCAATATT
>CAZTYG010000374.1:0-2437 GCA_964617445.1 uncultured Blastochloridaceae bacterium | reverse complement strand
TCCCGAGGACACCGAGGGGCTGGTCGAACAGGCCTTGAGCGTCAACACCGTGGAGCTGGCCGCCTTCTTCGAAATCCGCGCCAACCAAAGCCTGAAGGTCAGCCTCCGCTCCAAAGGGAAGTACAACGTCAGCGAGATCGCCACTTCCTTCGGCGGCGGCGGCCATCCCGGAGCGGCCGGGATCAACTTCCCCGGCGACGCCGAGCACCACCGTGTCGATATCCTCGCCGAACTGCGCCGCCGCATGGCGGCTTGACCAATCCGTCCCCGAACCCAAGGTTGCGGCCATGCAAGAAACCCCCGACGGCGTCCTGTTGATCGACAAGCCCCCCGGCCACACTTCCCACGACATGGTGGATTTTGTGCGCCGCCGCTTCGGCCTGAAAAAAGTCGGCCATTGCGGCACCCTCGACCCCATGGCCACGGGACTGCTCATGCTGGTCATCGGCAAAGCCACCAAAGTCCAAGACCTGCTCATGTCCGAGGACAAGGAATACCAAGGCACGCTGACTCTGGGCACAGCCACCGACTCCCAAGACGCCACCGGTGCGATCATTGAGACCCGCGAGGTGCCCACCCTTACCGAAGAACAGATCGCCGCCGCCTTCGACCAGTTCAAGGGTGACTTCTACCAGACCCCGCCCATGGTCTCGGCCGTGAAAAAGGACGGCGTTCCGCTCTACAAACTCGCCCGCAAAGGCAAGGTCGTCGAACGCGAACCCCGCTTCGTCCACGTCTATTGGTACAAAACCCATCGCATCGCCCCGCCGGAGATCGATTTCGAGATCAAATGCAGCAAAGGTTTCTACGTGCGCACCTACTGCCATGAAATCGGCGCGTCCCTCGGCTGCGGCGGCCATCTGAGCCGCCTGATCCGCACCCGTTCTGGAAACTTCCACCTCGACAAGGCCGCAGGCTGGGAGCAACTCCAGGCCCTCCCCGGTCTCGACGCCCTGCGCCCCCTCATCCTCTCCATGGCCGATGTCTCCCAAATTCGCCGCCAGTAACGTCCCTTAACAAACCGTCCCATGAGGGTCTTCCGCAACCTCCCCGCAGCCGCCGCCAGCGGCGTGGAACACCTTGCCTTGGGATTCTTTGACGGCCTCCACACCGGCCACTGGAGCGTCATCCAACCCGAAGGCGGCCCCCTCCACGACGTCCTCACTTTCTGGCCCCACCCCCGCGCCATCCTCCGCCCCGGCGAACCCACCCGGCTCATCACCGGACTCGATCACAAACTCCATCTACTCCGCGACCGCGGCATTGGCAACGTGATCGTCCACCCATTCGACACCACCACCGCCAACACCGGTGCCGCCGATTTCCTTGAATCCCTGCGCCAACATCTCCCCGCCTTGCGATCCCTTTCCTGCGGCCCCAATTTTCACTTCGGCAAAACCCGAACCGGGGACCCGCAGCTGCTCGCCGATTGGTGCGCCCGCCACCACCTTGGTTTTCACACCGCTTCGTTCCATTCCGACCCCGACGGTGTCGTCAGCAGCAGCCGCATCCGGGACGCCCTCGAACTCGGCGACCTCGCCCGTGCCGGGCGTTTGCTGGGGCGGCCCTACTCCATTCGAGGCAACGTAGTCCGTGGCGACGGCCTCGGACGGCAACTCGGTTTTCCCACCGCCAATCTTGATACCAACGACGAATGGCAAATGCCGCAGGGCGTTTACTCCGCGAAAATCTTGATCGATAAAGAATCTGCCATACGCCCTGCTGTCCTTAATGTTGGCCATCGTCCCACACTCAACCAACCGGAATCCGCCATTCGCATCGAGGCCCATTTGCCGGGTTTCGAGGGCGATCTTTACGGGAAGACCATGGAAATCATCCCGCTGCGTTTTCTCCGTGCCGAGATGCGGTTTTCAGACACCAGCGCCCTCCAAGACCAAATTCGCTCCGACATCACCCATGGAATGGCGGATTTTTGACAGGATCGGGTGGGTGGTGAAAAATCCTTATTGTGATTTGAAAATGAGCGGTCTAAAATCCGCCGATATGCAGACCCAACTGTTTAACGGCATCGTTCTCCTTTGCTTGGCTAGCATGCTGTCTCCCGGTGCCACAGCATCCCAGCCCCTGACCTCCGCCAAACTCACCTTCATCCAGCACGATGTCGCCATCGCCGATATCGACGTGGTTCAGGTCGGCTCCGACGGCCTGGTCAACCGCCGCAAAGCTTCCCTCAACGACTCCCTCGGACAAAACAACGCCTTGATGACCGGCCGCCAATCACGCGCCGAGCTCCAGTTTAACGACGGCTCGATCACACGCCTTGGTCAGCTCACCTCCTTTCGCTTTGAGCCTGGCACACGCAACATGAACCTGCGCCAGGGTGCGGCCCTCTTCCATGTGCCCTCGGGACAGACCGGCACTCGCATTCAGGCCGGCCCCGTCACCGCCGCCATCACCGGCACCACTTTCCTCTTCC
>CAZTYG010000373.1:393-2444 GCA_964617445.1 uncultured Blastochloridaceae bacterium | reverse complement strand
AGGGCAGACCCAAAGATCTCAACATGTGGCCGTTAACCCAGACCGCGACATCCACGTCCATCGGAAGACCGATAAATTGTCCACTCAGGACGGTTCTTTGCGGAACTTCTTCCAGCTCCACTGAAAAAATCATTCCTCCGTCGAGCAACAGGGTGCGCGCGTGCAGCACGGCACGCACGTTATGACCCCGCACCACATCCCTTGGTTCAGGGGCGGGAAGCGCTAGTATTTCCCATTCCGGATGAGTGCGGCCATCCTCCAGAACGAGCGCGGGGGGGGTGGAATCGTCGGTCCATACACTGGAGACCGTAACCCAGTCGAACCCAACTGCTCGCAGAGCATTGTCCGGTCCATCATGCTGAATCACGAACACCCCTTGGGCACCGTCATAGCCGAACATCGAGGACTCCAGCAAAAGGGTTCTGCGGTTGGCTGCCCCCACTCCTTCGTGCAGGTTCGGATGCAGCATCAAGGCCTGTGTTTCACCACGCCAGAATAGCCGCACCAGCCCGCTGGCCGATTCGTCAAAAACCACCGTGACCGCCAGCGAATGCCCCTCTTGGGGAAATTCCACAGCAAATTCCCGCTCATTCAGATTCGACACTCTCTCAGGACTGGCGAAATAGACAACCCCCTCCACTACTTCATCAGATCCGCCCGGACGCCAAACGCCCCCCGGAAGTCCGGCATACAACGGGCAAATGCTCACAGTGAGCAGCCCACTGAGCGCAATTAAAATGCGATTCATGAAGGTCAGCATACCCTGACTATTGACCGTCACACGCGACAATCTTGTGAACTCTCCCGTGACTTTTTAGCGACAACAGTGTGGGAACATGCCGAGGAATGCCCTTTTTTTCGGACGAGTGCGTATCACCGTGGCAATCGCCCCGAATCCAGCCATCTGGAGCGAACTGTCGCGGAGGTTTGCTCAAACGCAATCACCACCACCAGGATCATCAGGATGATCGTGGTGGCCTGCTGATATTGAAAAAGGTTCATTGCGGCCCGCAACTCCACTCCGATGCCCCCGGCACCCACCAGGCCGAGCACCACCGCGGAGCGCACCGATTTTTCCACCGCGTATAACGAGGTGGCCATGAATGAGGGCAGTGCTTCGGGGAGCACCGCGCCGACAATCCGCGTGAGCGGACCCGCCCCACATGCCAGCAGTGCCTCCGCTGGCCCCTTGGGGACTTCCTCGACCCGTTCGGAATAAAACCGTCCGCAGAAACCGATGGTGTCCACGGTGATGGCGAGGATTCCGGCGGTCGGACCGAACCCCACCATGACCAAAAATAACATCGCCCAGATCAGATCGGGAATGGTGCGAAAGACCGCCACCATCCAGCGGATCGGAAGCCTAATCAAGGGATTGGGACACGTGTTGGCAGCTCCCAGAAATCCCAGTGGAAGGCTGAAAATCACGCCCAGAAACACCCCGCACAACGCCATTTGCAGGGTCTCCCACATCGCCTTGGTGACAGGCCCGATTCGTGAAAAATCGGGTGGAAAAGCTTGCAGCAAGAACGGTACGGCGTTATCCGCTCCCTGTGAAAGCCGCTCGGCGCTTCCGTGCAGGGTGGATACGAGATTGACGGCCACGGCGCCGACCAAGACCAGCGCCACCCAGGCACCCACTGGAGGACTGCGCCACCGCGGCGGCGGCGGCATGCTGGAATTCACGCAGCCTCCCCGCGAACCGGCACCAGCGAACGGTAGAGCTTCGCGCATTCCGCGGGTGTGAATTTCGCCGTTGGAACATCAAAAAGAAGCTTGCCTTTCTGCAGGGCGACCATCCGTTTCCCATACTCCCGGGCAAGATCCAAGTCATGCATCGTGCATACCAGCGTGAGAGAACGTTGGGCGACGATTTTCACCAGCAAGTCCATCACCCTCCGCGCCCCATCCGGGTCCAGGCTGGCCACCGGCTCGTCGGCCAGAATGATTTCCGGTTCCTGCATCAACGAACGGGCGATGGCCACGCGCTGCTTCTGTCCCCCGGATAATGTGCCCGCCTGACGCTCCGCCAGATGAGCCAGTTCCACCTC
>CAZTYG010000373.1:0-383 GCA_964617445.1 uncultured Blastochloridaceae bacterium | reverse complement strand
AGGCATTTCATTACCCGCAGCCTGTATTTGAGGGGGGCAGCCACCGAGAGGCTTCGCAATCCGAGCTTTCCTGCCGAGCCATACAAAACGTTCTGCATCACTGTCGCCCGCTCCACCAACCGGAAATCCTGAAAGATCATTCCGATCCGGGTGCGAATTTGGCGTAATGGAATCGGACGGAGCAGACCGATATCCACTCCATCGATCAGCACGCGACCCGAGGTGGCCGACTCCAACGCATTACAACAGCGCAGCAGCGTGGTCTTGCCCGATCCATTTGCCCCCAGAAGCATCACGTTTTCGCCCCGCATGATCGAGAGATTCACCTCCACAAGAGCGGTCACCACATTTCCCTTTTCCTTCCCCTCGTAATCTTTTCCCAA
>CAZTYG010000372.1:0-2446 GCA_964617445.1 uncultured Blastochloridaceae bacterium | reverse complement strand
GCGGCGCATGGGTTCGCCCACCCAGACGTTTGTGCGCCACCACATCGAAGCCCTGCATCCGGGCCGCACGGTGGTGGTATCCTGGCAGCAAGGCAAGGATACCGGCCCGTGGTCGAGCGCATGCCCCACGATCATCCTCCGCAACGCCGCAGTCAAAGAAAAAGAAGCGCGCGCCCGCCGCGCGGAAAACCTTGCCGCCTTCCTCAGGGAACACCGGGTGGATACCCTGCTGCTGGAATTCTTTTTCGACGCGTCATGGGTCATTCCGGTCTGCAACCATCTCGGCATCCGCTGCGTGGCCATGGGCCACGGGGCCGATGCCTCAAAGCACCTGCTCCAGCCGGAGGCAGCGGAAACGCTGCGGGCACTGGAGCGGGCCGATGCCGTGGTGGTGGTGAACCAGCGATTGCTCCAACGCCTGGCCGATCGTGGCATTCCGCGCTCCCTGCTCCATCAAATTTCCTACGGCGTGGAAGTCCCGGATACACCACCAGGCCACAACAGGGATTTGGCAGCACCGATCCGTTGTCTTGCGGCCGGGCGCATGGTGGAAAAGAAGGGGCCTCTGGTCACACTGGAGGCCTTCCGTCTGGCGGCGGAAAGCGATCCGCGGCTGCAGCTTGAAATGATCGGCGAGGGACCCCTGCTCGAACCGCTGCGCCCACGCATCGCCGGGACCGGCCTGCAGGATCGCGTCAGCCTCAGTGGAATCCTCCCCCACGCGCAGGTTTTGGAACGGATCGCCGGGGCGGACATCTTTCTCCAGCACAGCATGACCGCATCCGATGGCGACGAAGAAGGCCTGCCCGTGGTGATCCTGGAAGCCATGGCGCGGGCACGCCCGGTGGTCGCCACCCGGCACGCAGGCATCCCGGAGGTCATCAACCATGGTGTCCAGGGACTGCTGGTGGAAGAGGGGGATGCCCCGGCCATGGCAAGGGAAATCAAGCGGTTGGCTGCCGACCCGGACCTCCGCGTCCACTTGGGACTGGCGGCCCGGCAACGTATCGTCCAATCCTGCACCCGCACCCGGGAATTGGACGCCTTGCGCGGGCTGCTGCAGATTCCGTGCCCCACCCATGCCCCTGCTGCGACCTCCCCATTTACCGCCACCGCCCGCATTCCGCTCGTTTACATCTATTCCAGCTCTCATTCCGGTTCCACCCTTCTCGATCTGATCCTGGGCGCCCATCCGGATATTTTCGGCATGGGCGAACTCAAAACTCTGGGGCGACTCTGGAATCAGGAAGGCCTCAGCGAACCGCAGATGCGCTGCAGTTGCGGCACGCAGCGTGTGAACTGCGGGTTCTGGAACGCGGTCCGCCAGGGCTTGGCAGACCTCGATTCACCCCATCCGGACGGCGACCCTCTCGGCTGGGACCCGGAATCCTCCGGTTTCGCCGAACGCACCGCCCGCCTGCTGCGCGTCATTCAGACCATCAGTGGAAAATCAATTCTGTGCGATAATTCCAAGGACTTCACCCGGCTGGAAGCATTGGCCGCCTCCCCGCACTTCCAAATGACCGTAGTGCATCTGGTGCGCGATGGCAGAGGCGTAGCCAGCAGTAAAAAGCGACGCGGCATGGATTTCCGCCGGTGGCTGAAAAAGTGGGAGCGCGATAATCTCAAAGCAGCCCGCCGTCTGCGGCAGTTGGACGATGCGGGCAGCTGCACCGTCGTTTCCCTGCGCTATGAACCACTCGTCAGCAACCCCCAACAGGCAATCGGACCCCTGATGAGGCAACTCGGTCTGAAATGGCATCCCTGGCAAAAGTCCTTCCCCATGATGGTTTCCCACGCCATCGCCGGAAATCGCATGCGCCTGAGAGACAACCAACAGATCGAGGTGGATTCCCGCCCTATGCGCGATCTCGGCAGAATCGGCTGGTTGCGCGAGGGGCGGATCATCCGCTGCGGGCTGCGCGAGTTTGGCTATCCAATTGGTCCTTGGTGGCTGTAACATCCCCGACAGCGCGTGACGTTTCTCAAAATCAACCAGTTCTTCTACGATTACCTGAGTGGGTATTTCCAACGTTGCCCGCCCACGGGTGGATATGAGGAGAGCCTGCGGCGACTCCTGCTCGACGGTTTTTTCTGGGGGGACTTCTGGGCGCTCTCCCTGCACAAGGCCACCGGGTGGGACTGTCATGAGATCGTGGACAACGCCGCACCGCTGCAGGACCTTTGGGCCGATGAACACAACATTCCGCCGGACCGGCGCGACCGTTATCTATTACTGCTCGAGCAGGTCCGGAGGTTGAACCCCGACATTGTGTTGTTGAAAGGTCCCTGGAACTACCCCGATGGATACGTCCGTCACCTGCGCGAACATTGCCCGTCCATTCGCCTCTGCCTCGCATGGGACGGCACCGGTATGGCGGATGCGGAGAATCTCGACGGCGTGGATATCCTCCTCACATGCATTCCCGGACTGGAACAACTCAAC
>CAZTYG010000371.1:539-2449 GCA_964617445.1 uncultured Blastochloridaceae bacterium | reverse complement strand
GTCCACGTGGAGCCAGTCCCCTCCCCCGTCCATGGCACGTTTGGACTCCGCCCCCATGGCCCCGATGTCCGCCGCCAACAACGACGGTGCGATGATCAATTTGCGCTGCATGGACGTGACGCTGCTTATTTCTTGGCAGGCTGGATCAGTTCGATCTCGTAGCCTTCCGGTGCGTCAATGAATGCGATCAACCCGCCACTACCGGTCTCCGTCGGACCGTCCGAAAGCGGATAACCCTTGGCTGCGGTCTTTTCCGCGAACGTCCGTAAATCCTCCACCTCGAAAGCCAGATGGGTCAGGTCCGCCTGCACCTCCACCGGACCGCTGTCCGGAAAATAGCATATTTCAATTTCTTCCGAGCTGCCCGGCGCCTTGAAGAACGCCAACTCCGACCCTCGCGGAGATTTGTGCCTCCGGGTTTCCTCCAATCCCAATACATCGCGGTAAAACGTCGCGGTCTTTTCCAGATCATTGACTCGATATCGGGTGTGCAAGAGGCGCTTAATCATGCAAGACAACGTAAACACACATCCACGCCCTGAAAAGTTTTTTCCCTATAGGCACGTCGGCCCACTCTGTTGCACTGGAAAGCCAGCCCCATCCGCCAACCCCCGCCCTCCGTCCGTATCAGTCGGCAACCCGCACCGGCATCATCACCGCATCCTGCATCCCGTGGATCAGTTTCTTGTCGGCCGGACACATGGTGGCCTGGATGCCCTTGAGCACGGCGCGGCCATCCTCCACAAAATAGTAAGGACAGAGCCGGACCCGTCCTTTCATCGGCACCACCTCCCCCACCTCATCGTTCCACACCGGATGCTCCACCAATGTGCCGTGGCGGAATCGCTGCATGAGATACGGGGAACGGTCGAAAGAGCCCAACGCCCGATCCACTGCGGCGGTCCATTGGTCGGACGGCACATCCGAGCCGACCACCACGCCGCGCGACCCCCATGCCAGCTCGGAGAAGCCGGAGATTTTCAGAACCAGATCGCGCTCCCGCTGGGAGAAGTGTTTCACCTCCTCCCAGGAGTGCGCCTCCAGCCCCGGAAGCACCCCGTGAGGCGGCAATGGCTCCGGATTCACTACCCATCCAAAAGGAATGATTGTTTCCAAGTCTGCCTGGTAACGCGCACCCAGCTCACGCTTCCACATCTCCCGTAACGGTCTCATCCAGAACAAAGCCAGCCACAATTTCTCCTCCAGAAAGGGTTTGAGCGGGGCGGTCATGCGCACACCGGGATGCCAACTTTCCCGCAGACCTGGCAGGTTCTCCCAGTCGAAGGCCTCGAAGAACCGATACACAGGCTCGTCGTGAAAACGGTAGTGCTCGGCGGCCCTCACCCGTTCCGCGCCGAACAACCACTCCATTTCCGGCGCGTAGGCCGAGGCCTCTTCGGAGATCACCACACTGCCCTCCGGCAACAGGCGGTGTGCGGCCTGCCACATACCCTCCGCCCCGCCCACCACCTCGCAACCCAGTCCCGCGTAAATTCGGTTCATCCATGCTGTGAGTCCGATACCGCCGGGCACCGAGTCGATTTCCGCCAGCGCGAACCCATCGTCGGTAAGGATCAAATCCGGACGGATCACCGCCGGAATGTCGGTTTTGAACGCCTTGTGGCGGGAAATTTCCAGCAGTTCCTGCGGCTTGCCCGCGTCCAGCCAGCGCGCGATCCACTCCGGCGCATCGCCGTGCAGGCTGCGGCGATAGATCAGATTGCACGCCTCCAAAAATACCCGCAACCGCTCGCCCAAATCCTCCAGCACACGCAGCTGCCCGGGGCTGATCGGAAAGGCATCAGGCGCGTCCCGCCAGACTTTCCCCGCGAACAACCCGCCTGGCGGCATCGCCGCGCGAACGGCTTCGATCCGCTCCCGCGCGCCACGACTCACGGGCGCGCCCCCCG
>CAZTYG010000371.1:0-529 GCA_964617445.1 uncultured Blastochloridaceae bacterium | reverse complement strand
ACCGCCAACGCCGCCGCCATGCTGTGCAGGCGGGCCGTGCCTGTTCCCGCCAGCTCGAAGGCGGTGCCGTGGTCCGGCGCGCAGCGCACCACCGGCAGCCCCAGCGTTACATTTACCCCTTCGTCAAATGCCACCATCTTGAACGGAATCAAACCCTGATCGTGGTAAAGAGCCACCACCCCGTCGAACACCCCGCCATAAGCCTGCTTGAAGATCGCGTCGGGTGAAACCGGCCCTGCCACCGGACAACGCGCAACGCGCCGCAACGCCCGCACCGCCGGAACAAGTATCCGCGCCTCCTCATCACCGAACAAGCCGTTGTCCCCGGCATGTGGATTGAGTCCCGCCACCGCCAGCCGCGGCTTTTTCACGCCGGTGGCTCTTAGGTGGGCCGCCAGCCGGCAGCCCGCTTCCACCACCGCTTCGCTGTCCAACGCGCGCAACGCCGCTCGCAGGGAGAGATGACAAGTCGCCAGAACCACATTCAAGCGCGGCGAGGCCATCAACATACTTACGTCCCCCGCCTTGA
>CAZTYG010000370.1:0-2454 GCA_964617445.1 uncultured Blastochloridaceae bacterium | reverse complement strand
CTCATGGGCATGCCCTTCGCCGACCGCAAACTGGAGCAGCCCGTCGCTGCCGCCGCCTAACAGGACACCTCTCATGGCCAAGAAATCCCTCGTCGTCAAACAAAAGCGCGCACCCAAATACAAGGTGCGCAAATACAACCGCTGCAACATCAGCGGACGCCGCCGCGCCTACCTGCGCAAGTTCGGCGTCAGCCGCATCCAGTTCCGCGAAATGGCGCTGCAGGGTGAAATCCCCGGTGTGGTGAAAGCCAGCTGGTAAACAGGACCCACGACATGCAAACCGATCCCATCGCAGACTTCATCACCCAGATCCGCAACGCCAACCGCGTCTCCCGTGCGGACTGCACCACCCCCTACTCCCGTCTCAAAAGCGATATCGCCCACATCCTCAAAAAAGAGGGCTATATCCAGGACGTTGAAATGGACAAAAACGGCGGCAAGTCCGCCCTCAAGGTCACCCTCAAAACCGGGAACCCCAAACCCTTCCGCGACATCAAACGCGTCTCCAAACCCGGCTTGCGCCGCTACGTCGGAGCCGGAGAAATCCCCCGCGTCCTCGGCGGACTCGGCGTCGCTGTCATCTCCACCTCCAAGGGGATCATGACCGGCCAACAGGCCAAAAAAGAAAACATCGGGGGAGAAATCCTCCTCTACATCTGGTAATCGCCATGTCACGAGTCGGAAACAAAATCATCGAAGTCCCGGACAAGGTCAAAGTTGTTCTGGAACAGGACACCATCAAGGTCGAGGGACCCAAGGGCAAACTCCAAATGAAGCTGCCCCCGCGCGTCGATCTCCTCGCCGAGGGCAACAACGTTCGCATCAAACGCCGCGGTGAAACCCGCCAGGACAAAGCCATGCACGGCCTCACCCGCGCACTTGTCGGCAACATGGTCCTCGGAGCCTCCAAAGGATTCCAGCGCCGCTTGGAAATCCAGGGCGTCGGCTTCAAGGCCAACGTTCAGGGAAAAAACCTCAACCTCAGCCTCGGCAAGTCCCACCCCATCGTCTACCCCGTCCCCGACGACATCAAAGTAACCGTCGAGGACAATACCAAAATTCTCGTCGAAGGCGTCGACAAACAGCGTGTCGGTGCCGTCGCCTCCGACATCCGCCGCTACTACCCGCCCGAACCCTACAAAGGCAAAGGCGTCCGTTACAGCGACGAAATCGTCCGCCGCAAGGAAGGCAAAACAGCCCAGGGCAAATAACCCTCCGCTCATAGCATCCCATCATGAAAGCGACCCAGAAAACCCGCAAAGCCAAGCTCACGCGCCTCCACAAGCGCATCCGCAAAAAAATCTCCGGCACTGCCGAGCGCCCGCGCCTCAGCGTCCATTTCACCGGCCAGCACATCTACGCCCAGATCATCGACGACGAGGCCGGCAAAACCCTCGTAGGTGCCAACACCACCGAGAAAGCCGTCGCCTCCGACAAGCTCCGCCCCAATGTGGCCGGCGCCAACAGCCTCGGCAAACTCATCGCCGAACGCGCCAAAGCAAAAAAAATCTCTGCCGTGGTTTTCGACCGCGGTGGATTCAAATACCAGGGCAAAGTCAAAGCCCTCGCAGACGCCGCCCGTGAGGGTGGTTTGGAGTTCTAATATTATGGCCGAAGAAACCACCAATCCCGCAGAAAACCTGGACGCAACCGCCTCCCCGCAAGCGACCGTCGTGGTCGCCGATGAAGCCCCCGCCGCTCCCGCTCCCCATCATGCACGGGGACCCCGCCGCGGACCCGGCGGCGGACGCCGCGGCCCCCGCCGTCAGGATGATGAAAAATCCGACGACAAGGGACTCATCGAAAAAGTCGTTTACATCAACCGTTGCGCCAAGGTCGTCAAAGGTGGCCGCCGCTTCAGTTTCAGCGCCCTGGTCGTCGTCGGTGACGGCGCCGGCAAGGTCGGCGTCGGCTTCGGCAAGGCCAACGAGGTCTCCGATTGCATCAGCAAGGCAAATGACGACGCCCGCAAAAACATGGAACCGGTCTGCCTTAAAAACACCAGTATCCCCCACGAGATCATCGGTGAATTCGGCGGTGCCCGTGTCCTCATGCGCCCCGCCTCCCCGGGCACCGGTCTCATCGCCGGTGGCGGCGTCCGCGCCGTCGTCGAAGCCGTCGGCATCAAGGATTTGCTGGCCAAATCCCTCGGCTCCGGCAATCCTTCCAACGTCGTCAAGGCCGCCCTCGACGGCCTCCGTCGCCTTTCCAGCGCCGAGGACATCTTCCGTGCACGCGGCAAAAAAATCCGCACCCCCGCAACCGCAACCATCGCCAACAACTGATCCCCACCGCCATGCAACTCCACGATCTCAAACCCCGCCCCGGCTCACGCCACCGCATCAAACGCCTCGGTATCGGCGAAAGCTCCGGCCACGGCAAAACCAGCGGACGCGGTCACAAAGGCCAGAAAGCCCGCTCCGGCGGCTCCGTCCGCCCCGGCTTCGAAGGCGG
>CAZTYG010000369.1:0-2473 GCA_964617445.1 uncultured Blastochloridaceae bacterium | reverse complement strand
GCCATCGGCCTGTTCTACGCTTTTCTCAACGACCCCTCCGTGCGCATGATCGGCGTGGAAGCCGGCGGCGACGGCATCATCCCCGGTCGTCACGCCGCGCGCTTCCAGGGCGGTTCGCTCGGCGTGCTACAAGGGGCCAAGGCCTACCTGCTGCAGGACGAGGAAGGCCAGGTCCAACTCACCCATTCGGTTTCTGCCGGGCTCGACTACGCCGCCGTCGGCCCCGAACACTGCCAGCTCAAGGATCTCGGCCGGGTCGAATACACCTACGCCACCGACCAACAGGCTCTCGACGCCTTTCGCACCCTGGCCGAAAAGGAAGGCATCATCCCGGCACTGGAAACCGCGCATGCCGTCGCCTGCGCCATCAAAGAAGCCCCCGCGATGGACCGGGACTCCATCCTCATGATCAACCTCTCCGGCCGCGGCGACAAAGACGTGCAGGAGGCCATGCGCTTCATCGATCCATGAAAAGCATGACCGGATTCGGATCGGCCCGGGGCGGGGCCGGAGGGTGGGACCTTTGCATGGAGGTGGCTTCGGTCAACAGCCGCCGCGGCCTCGACGTAAACATTCACTTTCCGCGCGACCTCGCCGACATGGAAGCCGGCTGCCGTCAACTGGCCGCCGCCGTCATCGGCCGTGGCAAACTTACCATCAGCCTGCGCGCCCAATCCGCATCCAACCCCACCGCCTCCCGCCTCATCCACATGGATGTGCTGGAGCGATATCAAAAAGAGACCGCCGCCGCCGCACGTAAATGGAAGCTGCCGCCTCCCGGACTCGACACCCTGCTGCGCCTGCCCGGCGTCGTTGGCACCAACGGCGGGGAAGTCTGGGACGAACCCGCCCGTGCGGCGGTGAAAAAACTGCTGACTACCGCGCTCGACGCCTTTCAAAAATCCCGCGAACGCGAGGGCGCGGCACTGGCCCGCGACTTGCGCGCCCGCCTGCAGTCCATGACCCGCGCCGTGGGCCGCATTCGCAAACGCGCCCCGCTGGTTGCGCGCGCCCAACGCAAAAAAATGGAGGAACGCCTCGCCGCCGCCGGTGTCGATACCACCCTCGACCCCGAACGCCTGCACCGCGAGGTGGTTTATCTGGCCGACCGTGCCGATATTAGCGAGGAGCTGACCCGGCTCGATGCCCATCTCGAAGAGGCATCGCGCCTGTTGGCTTGCGGCGAAGCGGTCGGCCGCAACCTGGATTTTCAAATCCAGGAAATCGGGCGTGAAATCAACACCACCGGCAACAAGGCGGGCGACGTGGAAATCTCCCGCGAAATCGTCGCCCTGAAGACCGAACTCGAAAAAATCCGCGAACAGGTGCAGAACCTCGAGTGAATAGCATGAAACAGCAGGGTATTTTATTTTTGGTGTCGGGGCCTTCGGGCAGCGGAAAATCCACGCTTTGCCACAGCCTGCGCGCCAGTGCGGACTTCGCCTATTCGGTGTCCTGCACCACCCGTCCTCCCCGGACCGGCGAGGTGGACGGCACCGACTATCATTTTCTGGACGAAGAAGAATTCCAGCGCCGGGTCAAAGCCGGGGAGTTCCTGGAACACGCCCAAGTGCACGGGCGTTACCACTACGGCACCCTGCAGAAGGAAGTCGTGGTGCATCTGGATGCGGGACGGGACGTGCTGCTGGAGATCGACGTCGAAGGCGCCCGCCAGGTGCGCAACCACCCTGATCCGGTCATCCGCGCCTCCCTGGCCGATATATTCATCCTGCCCCCCTCCATGCAGGAGTTGGAACGGCGCCTGCGCGGACGCGGCACCGAGGAAGAGGAAATGGTCCGGGTGCGCCTGGCCACCGCGCTGGAAGAACTGCGCCATTGGCGCGAATACCGCCACACCATCATCAGCGGCACCCAGGAAGAAGACCTGGAACGCTTCCGCGCTATCATGACCGCCGAACGCTGCCTGAGCAAACGGGTGCAGTTTGAATTGTAAGAGGCGGGGATCGGGTTATAGGACGTATAGGACCCATGAGTCGTATAGGACCTATGCCCAAGCAGCCCGACGAATCACGCGACCCTGCTGATGGTTTCCTGCCTCCGGGCGGGAACTACCAAGCGATGCTCGCATTTCACAAGGCGGAGGTGGTCTATGATATCACGTTCCGCTTCGCCCACCGGTATCTGGCCAGAGGGGACCGCACCATTGACCAAATGGTGCAGGCCGCCCGCTCCGGAAAAAAGAATCTGCTGGAAGGCAGTAAAGCCTCCAAGACCTCCAAGGAAATGGAGATCAAACTCACCAATGTCGCACGTGCGAGCCTAGGAGAGCTGTTGGATGACTATGAAGACTACCTGCGCACCAGGGATTTTCCGATCTGGACCAAAGAATCCAAGGAGGCTCTTTATGTGCGACGTCTCGGAAGCAAAAAGCCCCAGAGCTACGAACTTTACCGCGAAATCGTCGAAACCCGCCCGCCGGAAATTCTGGCCAATGTCACCCTCTGCCTGATCC
>CAZTYG010000368.1:0-2483 GCA_964617445.1 uncultured Blastochloridaceae bacterium | reverse complement strand
CTCGACGAGGCCCAGCACATCAAAAACCGCGGCAGCCAGAACGCCCAGAACGCGAAAAAGCTCAAAGCCGGCAGCCGACTGGTCCTCACTGGCACCCCCATCGAAAACTCCCTGCTCGATCTCTGGTCCATCTACGACTTTCTCATGCCCGGCTACCTTGGACCGGCCACTGAATTCAAGACTCGCTACGAAATTCCCATCGGCCGGGCCGGCGACCCCGCCGCCCAGGAACGCCTCAAACGCCGTGTGCGTCCCTTCATCCTCCGCAGAACCAAAGCCGAGGTCGCCCGCGACCTGCCCGACAAACTTGAACAAATCGCCTACTGCGAACTCACCGACGAGCAAAAGCAAACCTATCAGACCATTCTCGACCACAGCCGCCGCAGCATTCACGGCATGGGCGGTGAAAACCCCGACCAACGACGTATGGCCATTCTCACCGCCCTCATGCGCCTTCGCCAGGTCTGCTGCCACCTCGGACTGCTGCCCACCCAAGAAGGTCACGAATGGAAAGAACCCTCCGCCAAGGTCGATTACTTCAAAGAACTAGTCCGCCAGGCTATCGACGGCAACCACCGCATCCTCGTCTTCAGCCAGTTCGTCAGCCTGCTCAAACTCCTCGAACAGGTTCTCCGCGAACGCGACATCGAATATTGTTACCTCGACGGCGCCACTCTCAACCGCAGCGACGAAGTCAAACGTTTCCAATCCACCCCGTCGATCCCCGTCTTCCTCATCAGCCTCAAAGCAGGCGGCACCGGCATGAACCTCACCGGGGCCGATACCGTCGTCCACTTCGACCCCTGGTGGAACCCCGCCGTCGAGGAACAAGCCACCGCCCGCGCCCACCGCATCGGCCAGACCCGCATTGTCAGCTCCTACAAACTCATCGCCCGCGGCACAGTCGAAGAAAAAATCGTCAACCTGCAGAACAAAAAACGCGACCTGGCCGCCAACACCCTCGTCAGCGAAGAGGCCTTCGTCCGCAACCTGACCTGGGACGAACTGCAGGGGCTTTTGGAATAGGAAATAGATCGACCTACGCCCCGCGAGGAGGGTCTCCGGCCCGGAGACCGGCCGGCATCGCCGTGTTTCTTTCCCACACGCATGTGGGTCGGCCCATCCGGTAGGGTGGTCCCGGTCTCGCGCTGCGAGACCCTCCGAGGATGGCTCCACGCTGGCGCATGGAATTCCCGCCCCTTCAAGGACGGCTCAATACCACCCCAATGGGTCGTTTGTCAACGGCCTGGAGGCGGTCGAGGGCGTCGAGCGCGGGCAGGGCGGACGACCGTCGTGCTTGGAGCAGAAGCACGACGGCATCGGCGTGCGGGGCGATGAGAAGGCTGTCACCAAATTCACCGAACGGGGCGCCATCGATGACGATGTGGCGGTATCGTCCGGAAGCTTCGGAGAGGAAGTCGGCAAGCCAGGTATAACTCAGAAGTTCGGCGGGGTTGGGAACGGCGCGTCCGGCGGCAAGGAGATCGAGCTTTTCGTTGACGGGCTGGACCAAGTTTTCGAGAGAGTCGATACCGAGGGCAAAGTCGGTGAGACCGGCGAGTCTTTTGTGGGCGACAATGCTGCCACCGAGGACAGGGCGGCGGAGGTTGGCATCGACGAGAAGCGTTTTGCCACCGGTTTGGGAAAACATCCAAGCGAGGTTGGTGGCAGCAGTGCTGGTCCCCTCGCCCGCGCCGGTGGATGCGATGAGGACGGAACGGGGCGATGAGGTGTGTTCGGTGGAGAGCAGGACAGCACGGAGATCGCGGACGGATTCAAGGGCAGGGGTGTCCTCGGTGCGTTTGGAGAGATCGTTCTGGGTGACGGCGGCAAGGGTGCGGTTGTGGGGGAGTTTGCCAAGAACCGGAAGACCGAGGCATTCATTGGCTTCGGTGGCCGTGCGAATGCGCGGGGAGGCGGCGAAGAGTGCGGCTGCCAAAATGAGTCCGAGGGCACCGAAACCGCCGAGGCAGGCGGCGTAAATGTTGCGGGCCGGGGGACGAATGACTTCGATCGCTTTGAATGACGGGACGATGGCCGAGGCACCGGTGGTTTCGGCGGCAACTTGTTCCGCCTCCAGAAACATGACACGCTGGAGGACAGCCTCGTAGCGGGAGCGTTTGTCACGGGCATCGCGGGCGAGGGTTTCGGGGCTCTTGCCCTCGGATTCGAGAGCGGTGATGACCCCTTGGTGGGCGGCGAGGCGGGCCTCGGCGGCCTCGCGAACGGCACGTGCCTGATCAAAGCGGCGTTGGAGCAGGGAGGGAAATTGAAGGGCTGCACGGCGGAGAATTTCCTGTTGTTCGACGAGACGGGCGGCGACCTGGACGGCGGCGGGGTGTTCCGCCCCGTGTTCCTCGGTGAGGCGGGCGAGGACGGTCTGCTGCTCGAAGATGCGGTTGCGGACGGCGAGGATGCTGGAATGGTTGGCGATTTCGGAGAGACCCAGGAGGGCTTCGGCATCGCCTTCCAACGGGGCGAGG
>CAZTYG010000367.1:0-2486 GCA_964617445.1 uncultured Blastochloridaceae bacterium | reverse complement strand
GAGGGTTCCATGGTCGGCATAGGCAACGAGTTTGCCCCACATCTTGACTGCCGTTTCCCCGCATTTTGTTCGGGACACGTGATTTTTTTTCTGCCATCCTCTGGACATGAAAAAAATTGAAGGACGGGAATTCACGGATGAACTGATTGAGCGGATCAAGGCGCATATTGTGCAGCAGCCGCTAATAGGCCGACGTCAGCTGTCCCTGCTGGTCTGCGAATGGATGCAGTGGCGTAATGCGGCGGGTCGGTTGCAGGAGATGAGTTGTCGCAAGGCGCTGTTGCAGTTGCATCGTTCGGGCATCATCGAGCTTCCTGCGGCAACGAAACCCTTTGCGTTCCAACAACAGACCAGGGCGGTTGCTCCGCCTCCGATTTCTCCGGTTGATGGAGTGCTCGCCGAGCTGGGGACGATTGAGCTCGTACGGGTCGTTCGCGGAGCGCTTTCGCCGATCTGGCGAGGGATGATGGATGAGTATCATTATCTGAAAAGCGGACCGCTATGCGGTGCGCAGATTCGCTATTTGGTGCGTAGCGAGGCGTTCGGATGGGTCGGGGCGTTGAGTTACAGTGCCTGCGCGTTGCGGGTGGAGTGCCGGGATGCGTGGATTGGCTGGACGGAGCCGGCGCGGCGGCAAAACCTGAACCGGGTGGTGAATAACAGCCGGTTTCTGATTCCGCCGATGGTGAAGGTGAAGGATCTTGCTTCGCATGTGTTGGCATTGGGAACGGCGCGGCTGGCGGACGATTGGGAGCTGGCGTATGGATATCGTCCGGTGCTGCTGGAAACCTATGTGGAGCGCGGCCGTTTCCAGGGCAGTTGTTATGCGGGCGCTGGCTGGGCGATGGCCGGATCAACCGCCGGACGAGGGCGCCAGAAAGAGAAGACGACCGTTAAGGATGTGTACCTGAAGCCCTTATGCGAATCGTGGCGAGCGGAGTTGTGCAGCGTCGACGGACAATCTCCGGTTGTTCGCACGCAAACAGAAAAACTTGCGCCGCGCGACTGGATTGAAGAAGAGCTGGGCCGCGCCGAACTGGGCGATCAACGATTAACGGCGCGCTTGCTACAGATGACCGGTCAATTTTACGAGCAGCCGCTCGCCAATATCCCGCAATCGTGCGGCTCCACCAAAGCCGCCAAGGCCGCCTATCGCTTTCTCGACAACGCCGATGTCCAATGGGAATCGATCCTGCACTCCCACATCCAGGCCACCACCGACCGCCTCCACGAACACCCAACCGTACTCGTCGCCACCGACACCACCACCCTCAACTACACCAGCCACCCAAGCACCGAAGGACTCGGCTTCATCTGCGACAATGAAAACGCCCGCGGCATCATCGTCCACGACACGCTCAGCTTCACCCCCGAAGGAACCCCGCTCGGCCTACTCGACGTCCAATGCTGGATCCGCGAAACCATCGGCAGCAAAGCCGATCGCCACCGCAAGCCCATCGAACAAAAAGAGAGCTACAAATGGATCAAAAGCTACCGCGCCGCCAGCGACATCCAAAAACAACTTAAAACCACCCGGCTCGTCCTCATCGGCGACCGCGAAGCCGACATCCACGAACTCTTCAGCGAACGCAGCACCCATAAGAAAAACGCCGAACTGCTCATCCGCGCCGAACGCTCCCGCAACCGCATCGTCACCGGCGAAGACGGAAACCACGACTACCTCTGGACCATTCTCCAAGCCCAACCCATCATCGCCACCCGCAAACTCCTCATCCCGCCCGGCGAAAACCGCACCGCCCGCCAAGCCCAGCTCGACGTCCGCCTCGCCGAAATAACCCTGCGCCCACCCCGTAAAAAAACAACCCTCGAACCCGTCACCGTCTGGGCCATCTACGCCCACGAACCCAACCCACCCGAAGGCTCCGACCCCCTCGAATGGATGCTCCTCACCACCTTAACAACCACCCAACCCGCCGAAGCCCTCACCCGGCTCGAATGGTACGCCAAACGCTGGGGCATCGAAGTCTACCACCGCATCCTCAAAAGCGGCTGCCGCGTCGAATCCCGGCAACTGGCCACCGCCCACCGCCTCTGCAACTGCCTCGCCATCGACATGGTCATCGCCTGGCGCATCTTTTATCTCACCATGCAAGGCCGCGAAGCCCCCGATCTGCCCTGCGGCGTCTACTTCACCCCCAACGAATGGAAAGCCCTCACCACCTTTGTACACAAAACAAAAGCACCCCCGGCCGAACCGCCGACCCTCAACGAAGCCGTAGCCCTGCTCGGACGACTTGGCGGCCACCTCGGACGAGCAGGCGATGCACCCCCCGGCAGTGAAGTGCTTTGGCGCGGCATGACACGACTGGCGGATATCAGCGAGGCCTACCGGCTGTATCATTAATCTGACCTGTTCAGAAAAATGATCTCCCTCGCTCCGATCCACCGTGGGTGTCAACTTGTGGGTAATGATCAGGGCAAGGGAAGGGTGGAAGTCAAAATTCCAGCAGGCCGCTCCTGGAGCG
>CAZTYG010000366.1:0-2487 GCA_964617445.1 uncultured Blastochloridaceae bacterium | reverse complement strand
ACGCGGTCAACACGATCACGGACAGCGAAACGCCTTGACGCGCCAAATGGGCTTGCAGCTCGATGCCGCTCATGCCCACCATGCGGACGTCGGTCACCAGGCAGCCCGGCCGGTGCCCGTCGTAGGCTTGCAGGAATTCCTCGGCGGCGGTGGTGATTTCTTCGGCATAGAAATGGCGGTCGGGTTTGATCACGCGGTCGTAGCCGACGTCCCCGACGGTACGGGTCACGTGCTGGAGGCCGATGAGGGTGGTTTGGTAGCCGGCCTGCTTCATGGGGGTCACCCAGTGCTGGGAATAGTCGTCCATCTTCCACCCCATGCCGATCAGGCCCAACATGCCGGTGCAGTGCGCCCAGCGTCCGGTCACCAGCGCGGCCCGGCTCGGACAACAAGTCGGCGCGGCGCAGTGGGCGTTGCGGAACATCACCCCCTCCGCGGCCAGCCGATCCAGATTCGGCGTGGCCACCGCGTGGCCGTGGGCGCCGATGTGTCGGCCGGTGTCGTGGGAGTGGATGTAGAGAATATTCGGGTGGGAGGGCTGCATGTAGAACAGGAGAATACGGAAAAAAATGACAAAATCCAAATGACAAATGTCAAATGGGGCGGATTTCAGAGTGACGAGTAGCGAGTTGCGGGATTTCGGAGAGGGGCTCAGCACTGGCTGGTTGGTGTATTTGGAGGGCGAGACGCTGTCGAGCCGGAAGGCAGCTTGCAGGATCGCACTGCCCGATTGGATTTGATCTATCTCACCTTCCCCGTGACGGTCCCCCACGTGATTTACAAAACGTGGTTCCGAAACCGGCGGTGGATCCTCCAATGCTGACGCGTGATCCGAACTCCGTAATCCCGCAACTCGCTACCCGCAACAGTTACTCCGAGCCCCCTCCTCCGATACCTTTTGATATTGACCGTATTCCAGTGATCCCTTGAATGGTGGGCACCTTTTCAACCCATGGATTTGCTTCAGCGCTTTGACGCCAACCCTCTGATCAGTCCTGCCGAAGTTCCTCCCAGCAAGCCGGAGGTCGAAGTGGCCTGCGTGCTCAACCCCGGCGTGTACCGCCACGATGGCCGCACCCACCTGCTGTTGCGGGTGGCGGAACGGCCCCGGCCCGAACCCGGCTGGGTGCAGGGGCTGATTCAGGGCGACCACGGGCTGGAAGTGGTGCGGGTGCGCGAGGACGATCCCGATTTGCAGTCCAACGACCCGCGCGGCTTTGTCTGGAAGGGCGAAAAATACCTGACTACGCTTTCCCATCTGCGCCGCGCCTCTTCGGTCGATGGCATCCACTTCGACATCGACGCCAAGCCCCTGTTGATGGGTGAGGGGCCGACCGAATCCTTCGGCATCGAAGATGTCCGGGTCTCCGAATGCGAGGGTGAATTTCTGCTGACCTATTCCGCCGCCTCGGCGTGGGGGGTCGGCGCGGCGCTGCGCCGCACCCGCGACTGGAAAACCTTCTCCGCCCCGCAGATGATTTTTGCCCCGGAAAACAAGGACTGTGCGATCTTCGAGCAGAAGGTCAACGGGCTCTACACCGCCCTGCACCGTCCTGTGGGCTCCTGTCTCGGCGGGCCGTTCATCTGGCTGGCGCAGTCGCCCGATCTGGTGAACTGGGGCCGCATCAGTCCCCTGGTCCGCACCCGTCCCGGTATGTGGGACGGTCGACGCATCGGAGCCGGTGCCGCACCCATCGCCACCGACGAAGGCTTTCTGTGTATCATCCACGGGGCCGATGCCGACAACCGCTACTGCCTCGGCGGCCTGTTGCTCGACCGCGAGAATCCCGCCAGAGTCCTGGCGCGTTCCGTCACCCCTTCGATGGAGCCGGTGGCCGACTATGAAACCAAGGGTTTCTTCGGCAACGTGGTGTTCACCAATGGTCATGTGGTGGACGGCGACCGGATCACCATGTACTATGGAGCTTCCGACGAATTGATCTGCGGCGCCACCGCTTCCATTGACGACCTGGTCCGGCATACCCTCCAAGGAGCCATGGAGCAGAACTGAATTTATGAACACCTCCGACCCCAACATCCTCAACGCCGCGCAATTTCCCATTGATCCCACCGGATGGGGCACGTTGCAGTGGTTGATTGGTTCCGCCTCCCATCCCGGACTGGGCCTCACCATCGGCCGCGTCACCTTCCATCCCGGCCAGGCCAACCCGCTGCATTTTCATCCCAATTGCGACGAGGTGCTGCACGTGGTGGAGGGGACCATCGAGCACAGAACCGCCGACGGCGGATTCACCCGCCTTGAGAAAGGCGACAGCATTGTGATCGGACGCAACACCAAACACTTCGCCCGCAATGTCGGCACCGGGGTGGCCGAAGCGGTCATCATCTTCAACGCCGCCGACCGTCAGACCGTCATGGACGACCCGCAAGCGGGCCAGGGCTGACCAACCTCCTAAAAATACCTCCGTAGAAAATCATCATGCGTGCCGCCGTCATCTGACTTGGATTGGGAAGTGTTCACGCCGA
>CAZTYG010000365.1:0-2490 GCA_964617445.1 uncultured Blastochloridaceae bacterium | reverse complement strand
CCCCCCCCAGTTCCTGCCGGACCTGGTTGACGGTCGGCTTGCGCAGCTCGCTGTTGAGCGGGACGATTCCCAGCAGCGGCAGGCCCATGCGCGCCAGCCCCTTTTCCGCATACGGATACAGGTCGGGGATTTTTTCCGCCAGCACCTTGTTCAAAATCACCCCGGAAACCTCCACCTTGTGTTTCTCGAAGAGGGAGAGGTTGAGACTGATCTCGTCCATCGGTCGCCCGATCCCTCCCTGGCTGACCAGCACCACCCGGCTGTCCAACAGCCCGGCCACCCGCGCGTTGGACATGTCGAAGACACTGCCCACCCCGGCGTGGCCGGTGCCCTCGATGACCACAAAGTCCTGCTCCCAGGCGGCGCGGTTGAAAGCATGAAGCACGCGTTCTTCGAGCGCGGTGGGGTTCGGGTTGTTGAGGTAGTCGCGGGTGAAATGATGACCCACTGCGATCGGGCTCATAGCCTCCAATGGCAGGTTGGGCTTGTAGGTCTCGTTGACCAAGAAGGAATCCTCGTCGATCTGCCGACCGGCGACCTCCACTGTGCGCTGGCCGATGGGCTTGATGTAGCCGACTTTTTCGAAACGTTGGCGCAGGATGGAGAGCAGGCCCAGGCAGGTGGTCGTTTTGCCGTCATCTTGCCGGGTGGCGGCGATGAAAATGCGCGGGGTGGACTGGTTGAGAATTTCGGCCACGGTAAAAAACAAGCCGCTCAGGCCTGGTGAGGATAGAGTTTCCGGTATTCCACCGCCTGGAGCGCGACCAGCGCGGCGCATCCCACCATGTCATCGACCGAGGCACCACGCGACATTTCGGCGGCGGGCTTGGACAGACCCAGCAGGATCATGCCGTAGGCCGTCGCGTTGGCCAGCCGCTGCACCAGCTTGACGGAAATGTTTCCCGAGTTGAGGTCCGGAAAGATCAGCACATCGGCCTTGCCCGCCACCATGCTTCCGGGAGCCTTCAACACGCCGATCTCCGGCAGCAACGCCGCGTCCACCTGCAGCTCGCCGTCGATCTCCGCCCGGATGCCCTGCTCCCGCGCCTTCTGTTTGGCCAGCGCCGTGGCGGCGATGATTTTCTCGGTATCCATGGTCTGCGCGCTCCCCTTGGTCGAATAGGAAAGCATCGCCACCCGCGGCACCTCCCCGGTGAGCTGGCGGCGCAGCCGCGCGGTCTCGATGGCGATATCCGCCAGCTGTTCCACGGTCGGATTCGGAATCACCCCCGCATCGGCAAAAAACAGGGTGCCCATATCGCCGAACTTGCTGTTCGGAATGTCCAGAATCATGCAGCTGGAGATGGAACGGATGCCCGGCAACGGCTTGATCAGCTGGAACAACGGACGCAAAATGTTGCCCGAAAATTCGCTCGCCCCGGCAAGCAACCCGTCCACCTGGCCGTTCTGCAGCATCATGGAGGCGAAATAATTCGCGTTCTTCAGAATTTTTACCGCCTCGGCGTCCTTGATGCCCTTGTAGCGGTGCAGTGTTTCCAGCCGCCGGATGAACAGCGGCAGGTCCGAGGCGTTCTCCGGATCAATCACCAGAATGTGGCTCAGGTTGACCCCGTTCTTCTCCGCCACCGCGCGGATTTTCTCCTTGTTGCCCAGGACCGTGCACACCCCCAGCTTCAGATTGTAAAACTCCGACGCCGCTTTGAGCACACGGGGGTCCTCTCCCTCCGGAAACACAATACGTTTGGGGTGGCGGCGCAGTTTTTCGTAAACCGACTCGATGAAAAGACTCATAATCAGGAGCGCGGGCCGGAATTCCCGGGCCGAATGGCTGACTCCGATGCTATCGGTCCATGTGTGCTCCGCAAGGGCAGATTCCTGATCCCCCTGAATAATTCAATACCTGGGCACCGCCGGGTCCACGTCACGACTCCAGGCGTCGATGCCTCCGCGCAAATGCCCCACGGATCGGTGTCCCCGCTCCAACAACCATTGCCCCGCATGCCCGGACCGCACTCCATGATGACAGTAAAGCAACACCGGCTCCTGCGCCGCGAGCCGCGCGGGCGCCTCCTCCACAAATCGCGATAGCGGCATCCACTCCGCACCTTCGATCCGGCACAACACCCATTCCTCCTCCTCCCGCACGTCCACCAACCGCGGGCGCGGTGTCCGTTCCAGCGCGCGGGAAAACTCCGCCGGTGCCAGGTTCTCCAACTCCGCGCTCATCGTTGGCACAAGCGCATCAACGCGGTTTCAAACATCCGCCCCCGGTCGCCGCCCCCGCCACTCACCAGCTGCAGATGGGTTTGATGCAGGATGTCAATGGCACCAAACCAGTGGCGCGAGGGCTTGTCCCCCGCCTGCTCCATAATCCGGGCCAGTCGGAACGGCGCCGGCGGCTTGCCCTCCTTGTTGGTCGGCAGCAACCGCGCCGCCTCACCGCTCACCTCCGCGTTGATGAACCCCCCGCTGCCGCGCAACCGAATTTGTTTTTGCTCCTTCAAAAAAATCGTCAGCGCCACCAGCCGC
>CAZTYG010000364.1:0-2510 GCA_964617445.1 uncultured Blastochloridaceae bacterium | reverse complement strand
CTTCGATTTTCATGGAACCACCTCCCATACGGAACGATTCGTGCCGGAATGTCGAATTGGATCATCATTCCTTGCTCACTCAGTTATACTGGCCAAGGTGACAACTTGCGCTCTCGTTTCCGGCCATTCGCTCCATCGCAAATTGCGAGAACTCTCGAAATCACAATTTGATCTCGCGCCGCGCATAGATCGCGGCGATAAAAGTGGACAACATCCAAGGTCCGGCCAATAACGGTGTCGAGCACGGCCCACAAATTTTCGAGATAATACGCTAAAACTCTGTGTGTTGACTCGCCGGGAAATTCAGTGGCTTGACTTTATGGACAATAAAAGCTATCCTTCCGTTGGAGGCTCGGCTTAGAGGCTGCTTTCGGGTGGCCTCGACAGCATTGCCTCCTTGTTTTTACCACCGCCACTTTGGGAACCGTAGGGATCCGACACGAAAACAATCCCATAGGAATCGAAAACCGTTCCGTCCCGATACCCTTCCCCACGAAATTGGAGTTGAGCCAGCCAATGACCGAAATCTTCGGCGATTTCCGGTCGAACAGGGGCGTTCATACCCCGAGTCGTTAGACGAAAACCCCAATTCACGCAATAGATGACCAAATCAGCTGCTTGAACGGGATAAGTCATGTCCGACGACACGAAAAATGGCGTTGGAATAATCCATGCTGATCGGTAACGACCGATTCTCGTCTTCCGGAAATAGGCTTCGAGGCGTCGCACGAACCGTCGGTCTTCCGCTTTCTCCATCTCATCCATCACGATCAAACCGTGTTCTTGCTTCGATTCCAGAAAGTAGAAGTACCGCTCCAGAAGGAACACATGGTCTTTGCGTAAATATTCCTCTGCCTGGAAAGTATCGGGTTTTCTAACGCCTTTTGGAATTGCCACGGCGAATAAGCGGGCCTTGCGTTGCCTGAGGAGTTCAAAAATCCCCGTCGCCATCTCCAAACAGGCTTGACCGTAGGCGGTGAACTCCATCCGGGTCGGCGGTTTCCTTTCCAAGCCTTTGGTAAAAAAACCGCGACAATGTTTCCGGCGTTCTTCATCGGACATGGGCGAACCTTGGGCCGCCCATTTATATCGGTCCTTGTCCAGAAGCTTGGAGCCCTTCAACTCGGTTCGAAACTGGTGCAAGGCGGTTCCAAAGGTTGCGAATTCGAGACGCTGCATCTCTTGGACGAACGGCCACAACTCCGAAGTGTGAAGCGCAATTCCTCCCCGCACTTCGTAGGGCATATTCCGGTGGTCATGCCCGCTCTCATCCATGAATAGGAGACGGCTCACCGACTATACTCGCCCTTTCCAAAAACAAGATCATAGCCAAAGAATGAATGCAAAATGTCCTCTTGTTCCGGTTAATGCTTTACAGTTCCGCCTTCCCCTGAAAGAACTCCACCCATCCCCCACTCCAACACCGCCTTATGCAAATGCATCTTGTTCTCGGCCTGATCCCAGACCACGGACCTCGGCCCTTCCAGCACCGCCTCGGAAATCTCCTCTCCCCGATGGGCGGGCAAGCAGTGCATGACCACCGCCTTTTCCGGGGCTTTCGCCAGCAACGCCTCGTTCACCTGGAAGGGCTGGAACTTCTCCAGCCGCGCCGCCAGCTCCTCCTCCTGTCCCATGGAGGCCCAAACATCCGTGTAAATCACATCGGCGTCCGCCACGGCCCGAGCCGGATCGCTCGTCAATCGAATCGTGTCCGGGCACGCTTCCATGGCCGGTTTCAGGATCTCCGCCACCGGCGCGAAGCCTTCCGGACAGGCCAAATTCAGTTTGAATCCCAGAATGGACGCCGCGCTGATCCAGGAATTGGCCACGTTGTTCCCGTCCCCGACCCAGGCCACCGTCGCGTCCCGATACCCGCCCGCCACCTCCACCACCGTCATCAAATCGCTCAAAACCTGGCAGGGATGGTACCGGTCGGTCAGCGCGTTGATCACCGGAATTCCGGCATATCGGGCGAATTCGTCCACCCGCGCCTGATCGAAGGTCCGAATCGCCAGGGCGTCCACATACCGCCCCAGCACCCGCGCCGTGTCGGCGATGGGTTCGTCGCGGGCCATCTGGGTGGTGGCCGCGCTGATGTACAGCGGCGTTCCCCCGAGCTGCGCCATGGCCGTCTCGAAGGAAACCCGGGTCCGGGTGGAGGCCTTGTCGAAGAGCAGTCCGAGGGTCTTCCCGATCAGCGGGCGATCCACGATCCCTTCCTTCCGACGGGCCTTGAGTTCGATGGCCCGGTCAACGAGGGCGTCGATTTGTTCGGGCGTCAGGTCCAGCAGCGAACGGATGCTCCGTGTCATGGCGCGACCTCCTTCAAAATCCCGTCCAGGGCTTCCACGAGCCCGTCGATCTCGGGACGATCCACGATCAGCGGCGGGGCGAACCGCAACACCGTGTCCTGGATGCAGTTGATCAAATAACCCTTTTCCATGGCGGCCTTCACCACCGGCGCGCCGGGGACGGCCAGCGCCAGCCCGAGGAGCAGACCGAGCCCCCGC
>CAZTYG010000363.1:0-2526 GCA_964617445.1 uncultured Blastochloridaceae bacterium | reverse complement strand
CATTGTTCGCAGACATGTTGACTTCACAGACGGAATTGCTAACGTCCGCCCCTCGAATCAACGGAAATCCAGATTATGCAACCCACCTATCGCCCCTCCAAACGCACCCGGAAGAAGCAGCACGGCTTTCGCGCCCGGATGAAAACCAAACAAGGCCGCGAAACGCTGGCCCGCCGCCGCGCGCGCGGGCGCAAGCGCCTCCTGCCCAAGGGAGCGGAAGTCCCCTTTGCCCGCCACACCACCCAGCACTGAGCTGCCACGGTCCTCGGTCTTGCGACTGCGTGCCGATTTTGAGCGGGTGCGCAAACGGGGGCGCCGCCGGTCCGGGCGCTGGCTGACGTTGAACCATTTTCAACCCGAGGGGGCCACCCGCATGGCGGGATTCGTTGTTCCCAAGGCCTGCGGCGGAGCGGTGGAGCGCAACCGGATCAAACGCCGGATGCGGGAAATCTACCGCCACCTCCAGGGAGGCCTGCCGCCGGACCTTCACTCGGTATGGATCGCACGCCGCGGTGCCGCCGGGATTGACTTTACCGCATTCCACGATGAAATGACCGGTCTTTACCTCAAAGAATCCCTGCTCGACCCCGCTTTCACCCCCAACCCCTACTGACCCCCGCACCATGGACCGCACTGGCTGGATTGCCCTCATTGTTTGTTTCGTTCTCCTGATCACCTACCCGTTGATCATAAACCGCTTTTATCCGCCTGTCCCGGCACCCCCGCCGGTGCTGATGGAGGACGCCCCGGGCGGCGTGGATGGCCTTCCAGTTCCCGCTGGGGACGGCTCCGCCGAAGGCTCGGCACCCGCCACCGCTCCGCCCGCCTTGGCCCCGGTCGCCGATTCCCGCATTCCCGAACTAGTCTCCGGTGAGCGCGGCCCCGTGCGCGCCCCTAACATGTCCGAAGAAGAGCTCTACACGCTGGAAAACGAATTCGCCCGGTTCCTCTTCACGAGCCATGGCGGCGGCCTCAAGCGGGTGGAGCTGTTGCAGCATTTCGCCGAGGGGGTGGATCCGGTGGAGCTGAACCGCGGCGATGAGGAGCCGGTGCTCAACCTCAAAGGATGGGACGGAAGGGTCACCCTCACCGCCTACGAACTGACCAACCGCGGGGTGGACACCCTGACCTTTTCCCGGCCGCTGGCCGGGGGCCTGCGCATGGAGCGGCTGTTCCGGCTGGTGGACGATTACCAGCTACAAATCATCCAGACTGTCTACAACCCCACCGAAGAACACCGCGTGATGCCGGGCTACGAGTTGCACCTGGGCACCGCCAGCGCCGACTACCTCCGCCGCGCCGAGCGCCGCTTCATCGGCGCCGGATGGATGAGTCTGTCGGGAAGCTACACCAGCAAGAAAATGACCGGCTTCGACGGCTTCGGCTTCCTCGGCCTGCAATTCACCCATGGCAAGCCGCTGCTCGACAGTCCCGCCGGACGCGACCTGCGCTGGGCGGCGGTCAAGAGCCAGTTCTTCACCATCATCCTGCGCGGCGAAGACACCCCGCTGCGCCGCGTGGTGGCCTACCAGAAATTCTTCCCCGAATTGCGCGAGAAAAACGAGGACATCCCCGACGGCGTCTCGGCTGATGTGATGGTGCCGGGCCTGAGTCTCGACCCGGGCGGCTCCTTCACGCAGACATTCACACTTTACGCCGGGCCCAAAGAGGACTGGCGCCTGCGCGCCCTGCCCGATAGCGAGGACCGCGTCATGGAATTCGGCTGGATGGGCTGGGTCAGCCGTCCTCTGCTCTCCACCATGAACTTCATTCACGGCTACATCGGCAACTACGGCTGGTCGATCGTCATTCTCACCCTCCTCATCAAAGCCATTCTCTGGATTCCCCAATCCGGTGCCAACCGCAGCATGAAGCGCATGCAGGCGGTCGCCCCGCTGATGAAAGAAATCCAGGAAAAATATAAAGGTGACCAGCAGAAGCTCAGCGCCGAGATGATGAAAATCTACCAGGACTACGGCGTTAATCCGGTGGGCGGCTGTCTTCCGTTGCTTATCCAGCTACCCGTTTTCATGGGCTTCTACTTCATGTTGCAAAGCGCCATCGAGTTGCGCCATGCCGACTTCCTCTGGGTGGCCGACCTTTCCCAACCCGACACCGTTTACCGCATCCCCGCCCTCAACTTCCCCCTGAATCCGATGCCCCTGCTCATGGCCGTCACCATGTATTTTAGCATGAGCATGATGCCCAAACCCCAGGGCGTGGACAATCCGATGTTCAAGATCATGAAGTGGATGCCCGCCATCTTCCTGCTCTTCTGTTACACTTTCGCATCGGCGCTCTCACTTTACTGGACGGTTCAGAACCTCATTGGTATGGTGCAAATGCAGATCAACCTCCGGCAAGAGGCCCCGACCCTGGAAGAACTCAAAAAACAGGCCGAGGCCAAGCGCAAAAAACGCAAAAAAGCGGTTAAGCGCAAGCCGGGGACGTTCATGCGATGAGAACCGACAGGCCATGCAATCGGGTTACACACCACGCGAGACTCTCGAGCTGATGCTCGGGCAC
>CAZTYG010000362.1:0-2531 GCA_964617445.1 uncultured Blastochloridaceae bacterium | reverse complement strand
TACGGTCTGGAATCCCTGCAGGAACAGGCCTATCCGGCTTTGTTGCAACGGCGCATCCGGGAAGCGGGAAAACATTGGGAGGTGGTCAACGCCGGGATTAGCGGCGACACCACGGCGGGTGGTTTGCGGCGGGTGGCGTGGGCGATGGGGGACGGGGCGGATATCCTGGTGGTGGCGCTGGGGGGCAATGACGGCCTGCGCGGATTGCCGCCGGAGCAGACGCGGGAGAATCTGGAGGGCATCGTCCGGGCGGCGCGGGAGATATCGCCGGAGGTAAAGATCGTGATCGCCGGGATGCGCATGCCCGAGAACATGGGCGGGGATTTTGTGCAGCGGTTCGCTGCAGTGTTTCCGGCCGTGGCGGAGAAAGAAGGGGCATTGCTCGTGCCGTTTATGTTGGAGGGCGTGGGCGGGAGTCGGGAGTTGAACCAACCCGACAGGATTCACCCCACGGCGGCGGGGCAGCAGATCATCGCGGAGAATATGTGGAAGGTCATCAAATCCGCGATTGAAAAGGAATAAACGGCCCATCGGCGGATGATTCCCCCGTCCGCGTGAATGTTTCAGGTGTAACATTCACACGGCAGGTGGGGGTTGGGGAGAATATGGGAAGTTCGAGGGTGGGGCGGGGTAAAGTTTTGCCTTTAGACCGGGAAATATTTCGCCTTTAGTGGGGACGTATGCGAGTAGCGATATTTGGGTGTGGAGGTTTTGCACGGGCGCACCATGAGGCGGTTCGTAAGCTGGAGGAAGAGGGGGTATGTCGATTGGTTGCGGTTTGTGAACCCGACGCAGATGTGCTCGCGCAGGCGGAGCGTGATTTTGATTTTCTCGGCCGGGGTGTTTCCATTCATCGGGCACACGAGGAGTTGCTGGATAGCCACCGGGGAAAATTGGATATGGCATGCCTGCCGACTCCGGTGCCGCTGCACCACGCGATGCACCGGGATTGTGTGGAGGCTGGTGTGGCGGTTTATTTGGAGAAGCCGCCGACTCTGGATTTGGCGGAACTGGAGGATATGATCCGACGGGACAAGGGCGCTCGTCATGCCACGCAGGTGGGTTATAATTTCATCGGCCAGCCTACCCGCCGCACGTTGAAGGCGGAGTTGTGCGGGGGGCGGTGGGGCGCGGTGCGGAGTGCGGGATTTCGCGGGGTCTGGCCGCGGTCATCGAAATATTTCGAGCGAAACAACTGGGCTGGCCGTATGACGCTCGGCGGCAGGCTGGTTCTGGACTGCGTGATGACCAATGCGATGGCGCATTTCGTTCACAACATGCTCTATTGGTCCGGAGAAAGCCCGGAGACGTGGGCACGGCCGTTGGAAGTGCAATGCTCGCTGTTCCGCGCCCATCCGATCGAGTCGGCGGACAGTGTGTTTTTGTCGGCGAAACTCGACAGCGGAGTGGTGGTGAACATGGCGATGAGTCATGCGGCCCGGCAGGGAAATCTGATCGCGGAGCAGGTGGCTGCGGAAGGGGCGAGTATTCGTTGGTGGAAGGATGGAGGGGAATGCACCGGATTCGGGGTAATCACGTCCGCCGGCACGGAGCGGCGGGATGAGGGCATAAGCGAAGCCAGCCTACTGCGGCACAATCTGGGGCATTATATTTCGTATTTGCAGGGCGAGCGGGAGCGTCCGTTCACGACCCTTGAGGATTCGCGTCCATTCGTGGAGCTCGCGCATCTGGCGTTCCTGGCGGGTCTGCCGGTGGTGGACGTGGGCGGCGAAAGGAAACGCACTCACAGGGACGACGCCACGGGCGAGGTCTGGCATGAAATCACCGACATTCACCGGATGTGCGGAGAATTTGCCGACGGGGGCGGTTTCGCCGTGGTGGAACAGCTGGGTGGTGGCGGGCCGGGAAGGGCGGTGCGGGCCTCTTTGGGTCAACTTGCATTGCGGCTGGCCGGTGCGCCCGAACGTTGCTGAATCTTGCACCCGGACGCGAAACGACTACCCTTGCGCACGATGACCTCCACCAACCCTAGGGCGACCGCGCGCGCCAAGTTCTTCCATCTGGGAAATGAAAAATTTCCCGTGCAGGGGGTGACGTACGGACCGTTCCGTCCGCAGGTGGAAGGTGTCTTTCTGCCTCCCGCCGCCGTGGTGGAGAAAGACTTTTCGATGATGCGCGAGGCGGGGCTGAACTTGGTGCGCCTGTATCATAGTCCTCCGCGTTGGCTGTTGGACCAGGCGGGAATCCATGGACTGAAGGTGTTGACGACGGTGCCCTGGCCGTTGCGCGGCTTGTATCTGGACAACCGGAAGATGCGCGCGGACATTCGGCGATCAGTGCGCGAGGCCGCCCGCGTCAACGCGGGACACCCAGCGTTGTTTGGATTCTACGTGGACAACGAGATGAAACCCGACTTGGTGCGCTGGTACGGTCCCCGTCGCGTCGAGATGTTCCTGGACGAATTGGTCCGCGTTGCCAAAGACCAGGACCCGGACACACTGGTCTCCTACGCCAACTTCCCCCCGACTGAATACCTCATGCCGCGCGAAGTGGATTTTTATTCCTACAAC
>CAZTYG010000361.1:0-2534 GCA_964617445.1 uncultured Blastochloridaceae bacterium | reverse complement strand
CCGGGTCCTCGACCGCAACTCCGATTTGTACGGCAAGAGCTTTGAGCAGTTCATCGAGTTTGCCATTGTGGCGCGCGTGGCGGGTATAGTTTGCGGCTTCCGTAACCTTCGAGCATGAGCAGCCAGATGGAATCCAGCCATGTGTCCATGTAGAGTTCCGTGACGATTTTCATATGGCCAAGACCAGGCCAGGTATTTGCGGAAGAGACGAAAGCATCCAACGATTGCAGATATAGCGGCGCCGTCGTGAGGGTGACCGGCCCCAGTTCCCGCAGTTCCTTTTCGGTGCGGTCCACAAGTGCGACGATCTGCATCATGTTGCCGGTATTGTGGCGAAATTTCTGGCGCAAATCCTCGCTCAAAACCCGGCGTTCATTGGCAAGGAGCAGCCTGGATGCCTCCAGCAGGTAGGGATAATATCGGCTGGAAGCATATTCGTCCAAATTCCGGTTAATGGAATTCACCAGCGTCGGTTCGTCTTGCAGCCGACCACTTGTGGTTTGGATGAATTCCGTAACCTCCACCAGCCGGATTTCATCCTCAATGGCCTGTGCCGTTTCGGGTTCCAGCCAGCGAGCGTTAAATTTGCGCCAGCCTTCGCCAACCAGTGCGCGCTCGATTTTCATGCGGCCGAGTGCCGCCCGTGCCGTATCGGCGGTGTTTGTGGATGGGTGGTCTTTAAGGAATTTTTCCACGAGGCTGATTTTTTCACTGTATTCCTCCGCTGTGTGGGAGGACTCGGACTCGGCTACGGAATCGTGAAGGAGTTTCCACTGATTGGCCCCGTGGTCGCCACGTGTGAACGAGGCCACTTCGTTTTTGGGTATTTTAACCAGTTGCCGGATGCCGGGAAACGTGGAGACGTCAACCACCTTGAATTCGTCGGTGCTCTCCACAATCAAACATTGGATTTCAGTGCCCCTCTCGGCGGCGGTCCGGCTTTCGGGATGCAACTGGACCGTATCGATCAGTTTTTCCCCGTGGGCGGCCCCGGTCAACAGGGCGCAGACGACGAGTATCCATCCTTGGGTCATAAACTGGCCTGATGTTTTCATAACTGCCTTAGGGGAAGCTCTGCGTAGGAGGGTAGCGCTCATCACGCGGGTTACGCACGCTGGGCTGCATGGTTTGCACTGGCTGTACCGCCTGAATTCGGACGCTTCGGGAGTCGGTGGACGCAACCTGCCCGTTGATTTCATGGGATGCGCCCAGCGTGTAGGGTCCTACTATGCGAGGGCTTCCATCGGTGGTCCGGTGCCGGACTCTTTCGGAAACGGTTGCTTCGAAGACCACCACGTTATCCAAAAAAATGTCGTAGACTCCCTCCCCGGCCTTGGGCGCGATGCGGGTGATGCGTCCGCGCACGTGGATCATCGAGGTGGGGGGTGTTCCCGAATTGAGGGCCGCGATGAGCTCGGCAACCGAGTAATGGGTTTTGACGGGCGCTTCCGGAGGAGGTGGCGCAGGAGGTGCGGTGGGGGTGGTTACGGTGGCGGTCTCTTTTACGGGATCGGGCTGTGTGGTGGCTTTGATCTTGGCAAGCCAATCCTCGACGTGGCGCAGGGCGACGTCACGCTGCTGCACGATGAATTGCCGGGAAGTATCCTCGTATCCGGCCGGGGTGGTGACCACCAATTTTCCGTCCACCAATGCGGCGGTCCTGCCATCGCCCAAGTCCAATGGACGTGTCTCTGCCGGAGCGTGTGCCAAAAAACAAGCCCCCAAAATGGCAGTGAAACCAAGAAGCTTGGGGTTCATGGCAGCACAATAGTAAGTCGGTGGAACCTGACAAGACAATCCGACTAAAAATATGCAAGCCGAAAGGGTGTAACCGCATCAAGCAAAAGCTTGAATCATGTCACGCCCGGTCCAATTTGGGTTGATGTGTGATATCGATATCGAAAGGGAAGTCGCGCAAGGGTCCGGAGGAGGGGGCTTGTGAGCGGTCTGGCGCGGCGGGTGATTCCTTGTCTGGATGTGCACGGGGGGCGGGTGGTGAAGGGGGTGCGGTTTGTGGATTTGATCGACGCCGGGGACCCGGTGGAGTGTGCGCGGGCGTATGACCAGCAGGGGGCCGACGAATTGGTGTTTCTGGACATTACTGCTTCACACGAGGGGCGCGAGACGATGCGGGATGTGGTGCGACGGACGGCCGAGAGTGTGTTTATGCCGCTGACGGTTGGCGGGGGCATTCGCACGGTGGAGGATGTGCGGTCGATGCTGGAATCGGGGGCGGACAAAGTTTCGGTCAACACCAGCGCGCTGCAACGCCCGGAGTTGATCGGGGAGGGGGCGGCGGCCTTCGGCAGCCAGTGCATGGTGGTTGCGATTGATGCGAAGCGGACGGGTCCGGGCAAGTGGGAGGTGTTCACCCACGGCGGGCGTAACCCGGCGGGGCGCGACGCTGTCACTCGTTCCGCAATACTTCCTCGACCGGCTGAGAGCATTCCACGATTCGAAAGCGGAAGACTGACTACGTCACCTCGAACCAGGTCATCATGCCGCCCTCGGCGTGTTCGAGCATGTGACAGTGC
>CAZTYG010000360.1:0-2535 GCA_964617445.1 uncultured Blastochloridaceae bacterium | reverse complement strand
CTCAGCGGGCCGGTGACCGTTGCCTCAGGCAGGGTGATTGTCAAAGAACGTCTTGGTGGATTTCTAAAATATTATCACCGCAGCGCCGCCTAATTTATAAAAAACAAGGATTCCTAATCAAAAATTGCCGGTCGAAATCCGTCTTGACATTAAAAGCAACTATTCCCCAATCCATCCTGCTCGAAAATTATTCGTCAAAATCTGGCAGCAATCTACCGGAACCAGGCTCAGTCGAGTTGTAGAGTAGAGAAGGGGTGGCCCGAAGGCCACCACCTTCCCCCTCGTCAAACCGGACGTGCGGATTTCCCGCATCCAGCTTTCCCATCATCTTCACCGTGCTGCTGTCGGCAGGCCGCCACTCACCGGTTTCCAGCCCAACTTTTTAGTCAGGAATTCATACCAGGTGAGACCTTGCGGTAGCTTCAGGCCCTTGTGGCTGCGACGTTGAAAGTGCGATATCAGGCGTCCGGAGACATAGAAGTCGATGTTGCTGAAGATCTTTCCCCGATGCTTTCTTCCAAAATACGCCTTCCAGCCGGTCAGGTAGCGATTGACGTTCCTGACCACACCTGCTGGCGGAATAAAACCCCACCGCTTATGGGTGAGTTCGCGAATCCGATCCCGGAGCCTCCCGATCGACTTCTTCGAAGGTCGGACCGAGAGGTATCTTTGTACCGGGTTGAATCGACTTCGCACGTATCGAAGGGTAAACCCCAGAAAGTCCAGGCCCTGTTTGCCATCGGGATCGACTCTGAGAATACTGGTCTTATCCCGATTCACAACCAGCTCCATGCGACCTTCCAAAAGATTAACCATCCAATCCCATATGCGTTTTGACGCAAATCTAGCCATGATGACGAAATCGTCCGCATAGCGGACGATGCGCGCATTGGCCCAAACCCCCGGCCCGTCTCCGGCCATGAACAGTTTGTCCAGCCAGTGAAGGTAGCAGTTCGCCAGGAGCGGTGAAATCACCCCTCCCTGTGGCGTCCCGCTGACCGGCCGTTTCCGTCGCGGCCCCGAGGAGTCCGCCTCATCATCGTCGATGGGCGCGCGCAGCCAAAGGCGAATAAGATGCTGGACCGACCGGTCCGCGATCCGCATGGCCAAACACGCCATCAACTTGTTATGAGGAATCGTGTCAAAATAGGATTTCAGATCCGCGTCGATGATTGCCCGACGGCCAGCCTTGATGTTGTCGCTGATTGAGTCCAGCGCATCGTGAGCTGATCGTCCAGGCCGGAAACCATAGGAGCTGTCCTGGAAGTCGGCCTCAAAGATCGGCTCCAGAATCAGTAGCGTCGCTTGTTGCACCACACGATCCTTGACCGTGGGGATGCCCAGTGGCCGCATGCCCCCGCTGGCTTTCGGTATCATCTTCCTTCGCACTGCTTGCGGTTTGTATGCCTTGGTGCGAAGGGACTCCCGGATCTCTTCCAAGAAGCCTTCCGCTCCGTCGGGCCGTGCCTTGACATCTGCGATGCCAACGCCATCCACCCCTGGTGCGCCGTCGTTACGGGCGACCAGAGCCCAGGCCGCCGCAAGCACGTCATGCCGATAGATCCGATCATACAAAGCGTAGAATCGGAATTTCGGCTCTGCCTTCGCTTTCCGGTATAGCTTCTGTCTCAACAGGAAGACCCTCGGCGGCAGGCCGCGGCCGTTGACCGCAAAGGCCTCTGGCAGGGCTGTCGCTTCAGTATCCGTAGTGGCCGCTTTTCGCGGCAAGCGGGACTTCATGTCTCTGACTCCGCATGTTGATGGTCGGGGTCCTTCGCTCTTCTGGCATTACCCAGCCTCTTCACTACTATGACCCCTTCCGACTTCCCATCCGGCCCAGCTGTCGGTTATGAATTCCCGAAAGCCGTTTGGGTTACGATCCCGGCCGGTGGGATCTCCCAGGTTCCGTGTGCATCCTGTCGCTGCGCGCCGTCCGCTCAGACCCCGGGGAGCCGACCGCCTGCATGTGACGATTCCTTCGGCGATCATACTGGCTTCGCCCTCCGAAATAGGTTGGCCACTCCCTGCAAGATAACGAGGCTCGTTTCGGTTCGCTTACGCTACGGCTCACAGCTTCGCCGCCCGAGGCTCCGACGACATCGTTGCCGTTGCCGCCGCTCGTTTGGCTACATGTGCAATCGTCAATTCACATGGCTTCCTCCTTTCAGGAAGCAAGGATGCACCAGCTTTCCTGGCGCACTTCGGACAGCACGGGCAGACGTTTCATGCAACAAGACCTCCGGCCTCTTCCGAAGGCTGCTATTCTATCGGGCCCGAACCAGGCGTCTAGCGAGCAGGTGAGTCTTCGCCGTCCTGGCCCACGATGGAGGTCGGCCGGACACACCGGTGGTGGGGTTCAGTGGGCCGCCGCCTTCATCCCCTCCATGGCGCGGCTGAGGGCCTCCAAGTCGAGCCGAAGCGGGAAGACCTGGGGGCCGGGCCGCTCCTCGACCTCGATCCAGGCGGGTTCGGTGAGTCGCGCCCGGGTGGATGCATAATGCCGCTCCCCTGAAATCGATTCGGTCGCATGCGTGA
>CAZTYG010000359.1:0-2551 GCA_964617445.1 uncultured Blastochloridaceae bacterium | reverse complement strand
GGCGGGATCGACCCAGCTGAAGAGTTCGAGTTTTTTCTCATGGGCGCGTTCGGAAAGCAGCTGGACGGTTTCTTCGACGACGTCGGCCAGATCGAAAGGAATGGACTCGAAATCCATTTTTCCGGCTTCGATCTTGGAGAAATCCAGGATGTCGTTGAGAATGGTGAGCAGCGCGTTGGCGGAGGAGAGCACGGTGCCGGAGTAGCGTTTTTGGAGGTCGCTCAGCGGGGTGCGCATGAGGATTTTGATCATGCCAAGAATGCCGTTGAGCGGGGTGCGGATTTCATGGCTCATGTTGGCCAGGAAGGTGGTTTTCATTTCCGCGGCGTGAATGGCGGCGTCGCGGGCGATGGCGAGTTCCTCGTTGTTGCGGTTAAGCTTGCGGGTGAGGTCCTGCAACTCGGAGAGCTGCATGAGGGTGATGCGGTGTTGCAGGTGGACCAGCGTGCGGGCGTAGATGAGACCGAGAAATTTTCCTTGGTCGTCGGTGAGAATAATATCGTCGAAAAAGTTTTCCCGTCGGCGTGTGATTTGGTCCAGGACGTCATCGACGGACTGGGAGCGGCGGATGATAATGCTGCTTTTCTGGAGATGACGGACCAGCGGGGACCTGGCATACACCGAGAATCCGAGACCACCGCGCATACTGAGGATGCGGCTGATTTTTTGTTCGGAGCACAGGCCAATGATCTCATCCCCGTGCAGAACGGCGCAGAATCCGGTGCCGGGATTGCGGCGGTAAAAGTGGTGGACATATTCGAGGTCCACATCGGCGGGCAGAGTGGCCTTGCTGTCGATCAGGTCTGTCCAATCGGTCCGGCGTCCGCTCGCGTAGCGGGGGTCGAGGGGAGATTCGTGGTGGACCGGGGGTTCAGGGAAATCCAAAATTCCGCCTCGCCGCGGGGCGTTGGAATGGATGGACGTGGCGATTTTTTCTACCGGATCAAGAGCAGGGGAGGACATCATGCAATGCAAAGCATTGCATACCTACATGACAAAACTGCAACAGAAAGATCACAGTTAGGTTTGTTAGGTTACAAAATGGTGGCAAGAACGTCCGCGCGCTTTTGAACGAGCACCTTCCCCCGCCGACCGGTGGAGATCAGGTGTTGCCGAGGATACGGAGCTGGCAGGTCCAGAATCGACGGCCGTTTTCGTTCATTTCGGAAACGATGACGAGTTGGGCTCCGTCGGGAAGGATTTCACGATGGCGGATGTATTCCTCGGCGGCACTGATGGTCGCCATGGGGTCATCGGGGATGAACTTAAGAACCTGGGGGTGGACACCGTGGAGGAGGTTGAGGCGGCGGGCCATAATGTCACTCTGGGTGAAGGCGAGAATGGGGGAGTGGCGGGGACGGAGACCGGCGGCGACTTTGGCGAGCACGCCGGTGCGGGTGAAAACAATGAGGGCGTCGGCATGGACTTCATTGGCAAGATCGACGGCGGAGGCCATGACATTGTCGCGACCGGTCTCGACGCGGATTTTTTCGTGGAAACGGATGTTGCCGCTGCGCTCGATGCGGCGGGCGACACGGTCGAGTACTTCGACGCATTTGAGGGGGTATTTGCCGACGGTGGTTTCTCCGGAGAGCATGATGGCATCGGCCTGTTCGAAGACGGCGTTGGCGACATCGGTGATTTCCGCGCGTGTGGGCATCGGGCTGTTGATCATGCTTTCGAGCATGTGGGTGGCGACGATGACAGGCTTGAGGCTGCTGACGCAGGCTTTGACGATGCGGCGCTGAACGATGGGGAGCTCCTCGTAGGGCCATTCGATGCCGAGGTCGCCGCGGGCTACCATGATGGCATCGGCCGCTTCGATGATTTCCTGGATGTTATGAACGGCGGACTGGTCCTCGATTTTGGCGATGATGGAGATGTCCTGTCCGCCCTGGGCGTCGAGGACTTGGCGGAGGATGGTGAGGTCGTTGGCCTCGCGGACGAAGGAGAGGGCGACGTAATCGACCATGCATTCGACGCCGACTTTGATGTCTTCGAGGTCTTTGGAAGTGAGGCAGGGGAGGTTGACTTTGATGCCGGGAAGGTTGATGTGGCGGCGGCTGCCGAGGGATCCGGGAGTGAGGACCTCGCAGATGAGGGCTTTTTCCTTTTTATCGCGGACGACCATCTGGATGACGCCGTTATCCACCATGACGACGTCGCCCACTTTGATGTCGCTGACGAGGTCGTCGTAATTGGTATCCACGGAGAATTCCTCCTCGGAGACCTCGCCGCGTACGGTGAAGGTGAAGGTGTCGCCGACATTGAGTTCGAGGTTGGTGGGGAGATCTCCGGTACGAATGGCGGGGCCCTGGGTGTCCATGAGGACGGCGACCTGGCGATCCAATTTGGCCGCGACCTCGCGTATGAACCAGATGCGTTCGCGGACCCAGTCGTGGCGGGCGTGGGACATGTTGAGGCGGAAGACGTTGACGCCGTTGAGAATCATCCCGCGGATCGTGTCCGGACTTTCGGTGGCGGGTCCGAGAGTGGCGATGATTTTGGTTCTCCGCACCCCGCAGGTTTGGCAAATCTGCGGCGGTTGGGC
>CAZTYG010000358.1:0-2573 GCA_964617445.1 uncultured Blastochloridaceae bacterium | reverse complement strand
TGGGCATGATCGTCTTCTCCCCGCTGGCCCAGGGCCTCTTGGCCGGTCGATCCCTCGGCGGCGTCCCCGCCGATTCCCGCGCCGGCGGCGGCTCCCCCTTCCTCAAACCCGAAAAAATCGACGCCGGACTCACCACCAAACTCAAGGCCCTGGCCGCATTCGCCGAAAAACGCGGTCAGACCATCGCCCGACTTGCCCTCCAGTGGTGCCTACGCGACAAAAACGTTGCCAGCGTCCTCATCGGCGCCAGCCAACCCGGACAAATCGAAGAGAACGTCAAAGCCCTCTCCGACCCCATGCTCACCAACGACGAGTTAAAAGCCATCGACACCATTCTCAGTCCGGCACCGAAAAAAGAGGAACCAGCCCGCCCGGCCAAAGCAGAACCCTCCCCAGCCCCCAACAAACAACCACCTGTCACCGCCACTCCCCGCCCCCCCGCCACGGTGAAAACAGCCTCGACGCGCACCCCCGCCATTCGTAATCTCACCCGCCCCACACGGAAAAAATCACCATGAATATCATCTTTCATCCCCGCACCAGCGTCGAACAGGTCGAAGAAGGCACCCAGTTGGCCCCAAAATTCGACGCCAACGGCGTCATCCCCTGTGTCACCCTGCATCATCGGACCCGCGAGGTGCTCATGTTCGCCTTCATGAACGAAGAGGCGCTCAAGCTCTCCATTGCCACCGGCTTCGCCCACTACTGGTCCCGTTCCCGCAAGGAACTTTGGAAAAAGGGGCAAAGCTCCGGGATGTTCCAGAAAATCGAGCGCATGCTGATCGATGACGACCAGGATTGCATCGCAATAGAAGTCTCCCTGACCACCCCTGCGGCCGGTGGCGACGAAGCTTCCTGCCACGTCGGCTACCGCAGCTGTTTCTATCGCAGTGTCCCCGTAGGCGATGGTCCTGACGATCGTCCGTTGACCTTCATCGAGGACCGAAAAGCCTTCGACCCGATCGCTGTTTACGGCGACGCTCCCAATCCCACGCGGCTTTGAGCAGCGGCCATGACGCGTGTGTTGCCGACCCTTGCTGAGGCGCGCGTCCGTCCCCGCGGCTTCCCCCTCATGCGCCAGAGCTGGGAGCACCTGCTATTTCTCCACTGGTCGTGGCAACCGGAGGTTATCCAGGAACTCCTCCCCAAAGGCCTGGAGATCGACACCCATGAAGGCCGTGCGTGGGTCGGCGTCATCCCGTTCCGGATGCGCGCCGTCCGGCCCCCGCTGCTGCCGCCGCTTCCCTGGCTCTCCTACTTTCACGAGCTCAACGTCCGCACGTACGTCCGTGACGAACATGGCCGCCCCGGCGTCTGGTTCTTTTCCTTGGACTGCGACCAACCCCTGGCCGTTGCCATCGCCCGCCGCCACTTCCACCTCAACTACTTCGACGCCCGTATGAAAACCCGCGTCGTCCGCGGCGGCACTCTCCGCTACGAAGCCACGAGGCGCCACTGCCAAGAAACCGCCCTCTTCGAATACAACGCCAAATCCTCCCCGCGCGAGGCCGTTCCCGGAAGTCTCGAATTTTTCCTTGTCGAGCGCTACCGCCTCTTCGCCTGGGACCTTGCAGCCGGACGCCTTCGCAGCGGCTCCGTCTGGCACCCGCCCTATCAAATCCAGGACCCCGAAATCACCCATTACAGCACCGCCCCGCTCCGCTGGAACCGCATCGACACCCCGAAAATCCCCCCCGAACACGCCCTCTACGTCCGCCGCGTCCACGTCGGCATTTACCCCCTCGAACCCTGATTTTCATCCTTTTTGGAGTGCGGCGCACAGCGCCGCACTCCAAAGGAAAATTCGTGTCCATTCGTGTCCATTCGTGGTTCAATTCCTCCCTCCATGAATCCCGACGAGCAACTGGAACTCCTCTGCCTCGGCGCCGCCCACATCCATTCCCGCGAGGAACTGCTGGCCAAACTCAAGCTGGCCCGCCCGCTCCGGATTAAATTCGGCGTCGATCCCACCTCCCCTGACATCCACCTGGGTCACACCGTCCCCCTCCTCAAACTCCGTCAATTCCAGGACCTCGGCCACACCGCCGTTCTCATCATTGGTGACTTCACCGCGCGCATCGGTGACCCCAGCGGCAAAAACAGCACCCGTCCCATGCTCTCCATGGAGGACATTCGCGCCCACGCCGCCACCTACGAGGCCCAGGCCTTCCACGTCCTCGACCGCTCCAAAACCGAGGTCGTCTGGAATGGCACATGGTTCGACTCCATGACGCTCATGGACACCCTCCGCCTCCTCGCCCGCAAAACCGTCGCCCAGACCCTCCAACGTCGCGACTTCAAAGAACGCATGGCCGCCGGCCACGACGTCATGATGCACGAAATCCAATACCCCATTCTCCAGGGCTGGGACTCGGTCAAGGTGCGCGCCGATGTCGAACTCGGCGGCAGCGACCAGCTTTTTAACCTTCTCACCGGACGCGACCTTCAACAACAGGAGGGCCAAACGCCACAGGTCGTCATGACCCTGCCCATTCTCGAAGGCACCGATGGCGTCGAAAAAATGAGCAAGTCCCTCGGCAACTACATCGGCGTCACCGAGCAACCCGCCACCA
>CAZTYG010000357.1:0-2593 GCA_964617445.1 uncultured Blastochloridaceae bacterium | reverse complement strand
CAGGATCGGTGAGGTCGGCACCGGAGGGGCGCCAGTTGCCGTCGCCGACCGCCTCCAGTGCGACGAGGAGGCCGCGGTCGGGCAGATATCCGGTCACCGATCCGCAGGATAGGCAGGTGGTGTTTTCGAAGTGCAACCGTGCCCCGCAACATCCGCAGTGGAAAATTTTCATGGATGGGCGGTCCTGGTGGGAGCCCCGGTCATGGACCCCGGGTGGGGTGGGTGGGTGACGATCAGTGGGAGTCCCGGTGGGCTTGGGCGCGGCGACCACGGGCGGAAACGTTGCCGAGGGTGCGGCTGGTCAGGCCGGACTTGGCGACTTTGCGCGCTTTGGCTTTACCGACCACCGTCGCCCGGTCGGCTTTGGCGGGGGCGGACTTTTTCGCAGGGGTCCTTTTCTTGGGAATGTTGGGCATGGCTTCCATTCTCCCCCCGGCACCGCCAACGATCAAGCCTCTCCGGCTGTGTTCGCAAAATAAGCCGCCGGGAAGGATGGCTCCCCGGCGGCTTTGGTGCGGCATGATATGGTCAGCGCAGGATGGAGAGCTGGGTGGCGAGGTCCTTGACGGCGGGCTGCCCTTTGGCGGCGGGGACATCGACGTAACCATAGGCCAGACGCGAACCGAGCAAAGGCAGGGCGACGCGCGAGGCTTCGGCCATCGGCCCGGTCGCCATGACGCCAAGGCGGAGGTGAGGATGCTTGAGCAGAACCTGCGCGAGCACCGAGAGGTCCTTGCGGTTGCGTGCAAGGCTGGAGATTTTATAAACCTCGGCGCGGCAGCTGCGGAATTCCTGAGCGGTGCGCATGGCGCGTCCGAGTGTGAGCTTGCGGGTGGGGGAGTGACTGGAGAAGATGATTCCCCGGTTTTGTTGGCGGGCGGCCATGACCACTTCACGCACAAGATCGAGATTTTGCAGTTCCATGTCGATGGCGTCGACATAAGGCAGAAGATCGTGGAAGGCCAGGACGCGTTCGCGTGATTTCCAATTGTAAACCCCTCCCTCGCGGGTGGTGCGCAAGGTGAGCAGCACGGGCTTCGCGCGCTTTTTGAGATAGGGCACCAGGTCCTGCGGGGACATGCCCTGCTTGCGCAGGGAGTCGTAGCGGACTTCAAGCACATCCGGGCCCGCCGGCGGTTTGGAGAGGGCGGCGAGGCCCTTCTGGGTGGAAATAGTGCCGATGATGAGACATGGCTTGCGCCAATTGATTGCTTTTGATTTAGACATCCGAAAAAGATAACACGCACAGGCGGGGTTTCCAAGAGAAATTTAACCCTTAATCTTTTCCGAGTGCTGGAGCCACGGCGCAAATGGATGAATGATAAAACATTTCCAGAAAACGTGCGGACCCTCAACTGATGGTGCCGCTATTCTCATCCTGCATGGCGGCTGCCAGCTTGCGCAGGCGACTCACCGCATCTCCGGTCTCCAAAATTTCCTGGCGGCGTTGCGGACAACGGATGAAATTACCGGCCACGATGTCCACCAGCGCGTGAAAGTCTTCCAAGTCCCCCAAAAACCGCCGCAAATTGGTGCGGCTTTCGGTGGTCAATTCCGGGCAGCCGCAGGCGGTTTCAATGATTTTTTCCTCCAACGCCTCGGCATGGAGAAGCTCCTCATCCGGCGGGGCGGTGGAGGGGATGACGCGTGGCACACCGATGTGGAGCGGGCGGGTGCGGGTGAATTCGACAAAACGGACGCGATGGAGACCCTGGAGGATCAGATTGGAGGTGCCGTCGTCGTTTTCAACGCAGGCGCGAATGATGCCCAGTCCGCCGACCTCGCAGGGTTCGTCACCGCCGGACCGGGCGCGGCAGATGGCGAACATGCGGTGGGTGTCGAGCGCCTCCCGCAGCATATCAAGATAGCGCGGCTCGAAAATGCGCAGGGGTGCCATGTTATGGGGAAAGAATACCAGGTCGGAGAGGACCATGATGCCGACCTGTCGGGGTATTTCCATTCTGGAACATACTCCACTACGGGAGGCGCGCAAAAATTGAGTATGGAACCCAGAGGCCGTCTTTCAGTCTTCTGCGGGGTCGTCCACGTGGATTTCCACCATCAGATCGGAGGCAATACGCTCCAATTCGTCCTGCAGCGCGTGCAGATCGCCGTCGGGGCGCAGGGTGATGTTGGCCTTCGCGGTGAATAGTTTTCCGCCGGCGTGGGGGGCGTCAAGGCATTCGGTCTCCAGTTCCTCGACGTTGGCGTGGTGGCGGGCCAATGCCGCGGAGATATCGCGGACGATACCTGGACGGTCCTGGCCGACGAGGTCAAGCACGACCCGCCGGCGAGCCGGGGCCGTCGTGGTGCCGGGGGTTTCCGCCTGGATTTGAAAATGCAGGCCGCGCGCCTCCAAAGCGTGAAGGGAGTGGAGCAACGCCGCCAATTTTCCCTGCGGGACCTCGACTCGAAGTACACCGGCGAAGTGTCCGCCGAGGTGGGCCATGCGGCTTTCCAGCCAGTTGCCTTCGTGGGAGGAAATCACCGAAGCGACGGTATCCACCAGACCGGGTCGGTCCGGACCCACCAATGTCATCACCACTGATTGTGCCATTCCTCAAACCTGCGAAAACCCGGGGCCGCGGGCAAG
>CAZTYG010000356.1:0-2596 GCA_964617445.1 uncultured Blastochloridaceae bacterium | reverse complement strand
GGTTAGGCGGAGGGAACGAACAGCCACTTTAACCACTAATGGACAGTAATGAACACGAATAAAGCAGCCGGTTTTTTTACAGGAAGGGCGCAAAGGACGGGAAGAAAGAGGTAGGAATTAACGCAAAGGAGCAAAGTACGCTAAGGTCGCAAAGGGAGCAGACGGTTTTGAACCACTAAGCCCCGCTCATTTCCCCTAACGCCCCCTGCCCGTCGGAGGAAAAAATAGGGACAACGGATTTTACAAAGAGGTCGCGAATGGGGTGGGAATTTTCGATTTTCGATTGCCGATTATCCGGGGAATGCAAAGCGGTGCGGAGCACCGCAGTCGAAAACGGAGGTTAGGCGAGGAGTTTGGAGCGGAGGGAGGCGATGGCGTAGTCGCGGTTCATGCGGGCGATGAAGTCAACACTGATGCCTTTGGGGCAGGCGGCTTCGCAGGCGTAGGTGTTGCTACAGGCGCCAAAGCCTTCGTCGTCCATGGTTTGGACCATGGCGAGGACACGGCGGTCTTGTTCGGGTTTGCCTTGGGGGAGGACGTTGAGGTGGCCGACTTTCGCGGAGACGAAGAGCATGGCGGAGCCGTTTTTACAGGCGGCGACGCAGGCACCGCAGCCGATGCAGGCGGCGGCGTCCATGGAGATTTCGGCGGCGTCTTTGGGGACGGGGACGGCGTTGGCGTCGGGGGCGGAGCCGGTGCGGACGGAGATGAAGCCGCCGGCCTGGATGATGCGGTCGAAGGCGGAGCGGTCCACAACGAGGTCTTTGAGGACGGGAAAGGCGTTGGAGCGAAAGGGTTCGACGGTGATGGTGTCGCCATCATGGTAGGAGCGCATGTAGGTCTGGCAGGAGGCGACGCGTTCGCCGGGTCCGTGGACGTCGCCGTCGATCATGAGGGAGCAACTGCCGCAGATGCCTTCGCGGCAATCGTGTTCGAAGGCGATGGGTTCGGCACCGGAGTTGGCGAGGTTTTCGTTGGCGACGTCGAGCATTTCCAGGAAGGACATGTCGGGGTTGATTCCATCGACGGGAAGTTGTTCGAAGCGGCCGGAGGCGTTGGGGCTTTTTTGGCGCCAGACTTTGAGTGTGATTTTCATTATTTGTAGCTCCGTTGGACCATTTGGGTTTCTTCGTAGATGAGGGGTTCTTTATGGAGGGTGGGGCCGGTGCCGTTGCCGTATTGCCAGGCGGAGACGTAGGAGTGGCGGTCGTCGTGGCGGAGGGCTTCGCCGTCGGGGGTCTGGTGTTCGGTGCGAAAGTGGCCACCGCAGGATTCTTCGCGTTCGAGGGCGTCGCGGGCGATGAGTTCGCCGAGTTCGAGGAAGTCGGCGACGCGTCCGGCGCGTTCGAGGGACTGGTTGATGTTGTCGCCATCGCCGGGGACATTGACATTGTTCCAGAATTGTTCGCGGAGTGCGGGGATGAGTTGGAGGGCTTTTTCGAGTCCGGCTTTGTCGCGGGCCATGCCGCAGTAGTCCCAGAGGATTTTTCCGAGTTCTTTGTGGAAGGAATCGACGGTGCGTTTGCCTTTGGTGTCGAGGAGTTTTTGAGTGGTGGTGCGGACGTCGGTGAGGGCTTGTTGGAATTCGGGGGTGTCGGCGGAGGGGCATTTGCCGGGGCCGGTGTTGGCGAGGTAGGTGTTGATGGTGTAGGGGAGGACGAAGTAACCGTCGGCGAGTCCCTGCATGAGGGCGGATGCGCCGAGACGGTTGGCGCCGTGGTCGGAGAAGTTGGCCTCGCCGAGGACAAAGAGTCCGGGGACGTTGCTCATGAGTTCGTAGTCCACCCAGAGTCCGCCCATGGTGTAGTGGATGGCGGGGTAGATGCGCATGGGGACTTGGTAGGCGTTTTCGTCGGTGATTTCTTTGTAGATGTCGAAGAGGTTGCCGTAGCGTTCTTCGATGGTGTGGAGTCCGAGGCGGTTGATGGCGTCGGAGAAGTCAAGATAGACGCCGAGTCCGCTGGGGCCAACGCCGCGGCCCTCGTCGCAGACTTCTTTTGCGGCGCGTGAGGAGATGTCGCGCGGGGCAAGGTTGCCGTAGCTGGGATATTTGCGTTCGAGGTAGTAGTCGCGGTCGGCTTCAGCGATGTCGTTGGGGTTCTTTTTGCAGTCTTCTTTTTTCCTGGGGACCCAGACGCGACCGTCGTTGCGGAGGGATTCGGACATGAGGGTGAGCTTGGACTGGTAGTCGCCGCTCTGGGGGATGCAGGTGGGGTGGATCTGGGCGTAGCAGGGGTTGGCAAACAGGGCACCGCGTTTATGGGCGCGCCATGCAGCGGTGGCGTTGGACAGGCGTCCGTAGGTGGATAGATACCATGCGTTTCCATAACCGCCTGTGGCGAGGACGACGGCATCGGCGGACCATGATTGGATTTCACCGGTGACCAGATTGCGGGTGATGATGCCCTTGGCGTGGCCGTTGACGACGACGAGATCGAGCATTTCCTCACGGCAGTGCATTTGCACGGCGCCGAGGCCGATCTGGCGGCTCAGAGCCTGATAAGCTCCGAGTAGGAGCTGCTGGCCGGTTTGGCCGCGGGCGTAGAAGGTGCGGGAGACCTGGGCGCCGCCGAAGGAACGGTTTGCCAGAAGGCCG
>CAZTYG010000355.1:0-2621 GCA_964617445.1 uncultured Blastochloridaceae bacterium | reverse complement strand
CGGACGTCGGGCTCCGGGGCGGCCGGGCTGGCCGGACGGCGGGCGGCGGCGCGGCGGTCCCAGTCCTCGAGCTGGCTTTCGGTCGGCGCGGTGAATGTGAGGTGCATGGCGGCGGGGTCGTAGTGGCCGCCGCGTTTGCGCAGGAATGCGTGAACAACTTCGCCCTCGATTGGCGGGGTCGGGGTGGTGGTGGTGCTGCCCGCCTGCATGTGGTGGCGATATGCGATGGTGATGGGACTGCCAACGGCAAGGCCGGAGCCGCTGCGGTGAATGGCGATCACTTGCGCGTCGATATCGACAGGGGTGAACGAGGGACCGAAGACACCGCCTTGGGCGGGGCTTTGCCGGACGGAAGTGACTTCGATTTCGACGTATTCCGGTGCGGCAGTCTGGTAGGTGCGAAAGCCGTCTTGGGCGGCGTGTAAGGGGGAGATGAGGGCCGCAAGGACGAGGCAGGGGAGGGGGGGGGACAAGATGCGGAAGGAAAGCATGAAAATAATCTAGACGGGTGGGGCGCTCGCATCAATGGGATATTCCTTGCCGGGTTTGGACACGCGGGTAGTTTGCGGATGCGGGCCTGTGGTGGAATTGGCAGACACGTCAGACTTAGGATCTGATGCCGAAAGGTGTGGGGGTTCGAGTCCCTCCAGGCCCATTGCGGCGGGTGTTCAGCCTTCCCGGCGGCTGCGGCGAAACTTGCGCCAAGCGCGCAGGGCGAGCACCAACTTGCGCGGAAAGGAGACGGCGCGACGGTGCGAAAAAACATCGCAATCCGCTTTTTCGATTTCCTCGAGAATGCCCGCATAGACCTCGCGCATGAGCCAGACGGTCATTTGCGCGCCGCCACTGGACAATGCGCTGATGGAACCTTCCGCCTTGTTGTAATACTGCCGCGCCCGGGTGATTTGAAACGCCATCATGGATTTCCAGCGGTCGTCGTTGCGGTCCGCAGCGATATCTTCTTCGGTGAGGCCGAAACGTTCGAGTTCTTCGCGCGGCAGGTAAATGCGGTCGATGCGGTAATCGGCGGCGATATCGCGCAGGATGTTGGTGAGTTGCATGGCAGTTCCCAGGTCTTTGGCTTGTTGCTCGTGGCGGAGGTCGGCCAGGCCGAAGACGCGGGTCATCATCAATCCGACCACGCCCGCCACCCGATAGCAGTAGCGGTCCAATTCTTCCCAAGTCTGGATGCGCACGCGGCCCCGGTCCATGCGAACGCCCTCGAGCAGTTCCTGGAAATAGACGGCCGGGATTTTTTTTTCGGCGAGGGTGTTGCGAAAGGCTGGAACCCAGTCCGGGCCGCCGGCCGGATCCCACGGGCGGGCGGGATCAGTGGCCGCCGCCACAAACTCATCCAGTCCGCGCACGACGGCATCGAGGTCGTCACCCCGTTCCTCGGCCAGGTCCACCTGGTCGTCGAGGTGGCGGCAGCAGGCATATACGGCGTAGGCGTGGAGGCGTGCACGTGGTCCCAGGGCCACGGAGGAGAAGTAGAAACTGCGCGCGTGATGGCGGCAGACGAGGCGGGCGGCTTCGTAGGAGGACTGCAGGGCCGGTTCCATGATGGCGGGCCGCGGGTCAGTCCAGCGGGAATTCCATGACACCGTTGGTAGCTTTGATGTGATAGTGATGGGGCTGGGGGCGGGGGGTGAGTTGCACCTTGCCGCCGGCCTCTTCGAGAATCACCCAGCCCGCTGCGATGTCCCAGATTTTAATGCCTTGTTCGATGTAGGCGTCGTAGCGTCCGGCGGCGATGTAGGCCATGTCCAGCGCGGCGGAGCCCATGGCCCGCATTTTGCGGACGCGCGGGGCGTAGTGGGTGTAGAGTTCCAGGCACTTCTGAACGGTCTCGCCGGTTTTGGAGAAGCCCAGGGAGACGATGGCTTCTTTGAGGTCGGCGCGTTTGCTGGCGTGGATGGGACGGCCGTTGAGGAAGGCGCCGCCGCCACGCACGCCCTCGAAGAGTTCGTCGCGCACCGGGTCGTAGATCACGCCGAGCAACACGGTGTCGTCGCGGCGCAGGGCGAGGGAGATGCAGAAGTGGGGGATGCCGTAGGCAAGGTTGACCGTGCCGTCGATGGGATCGAGAATCCATTCCATGCCGGCGCCGCCACCGCCCTCGCCGCCCTCCTCGCCGAGAATGGCGTGGCCGGGGTGGCGTTCGAGAATGGCGCGGGTGAGCAGTGCCTGGGTGTCCACGTCGAGTTGGATTTTGAGGTCGTGTTGGTGGGCCTCGTTGATGACGAGGTCCTTGCGCCATTCATCGAGGAGAAAGCGTCCCGCGGAGCGGGCGGCGGTGCGGGCGGTGTCGAGCCATGCGGCAGTGTTGTCCATAGGCGGGCAAGGATTGGCCGGTGCGCGGGATTAGACCAGTGAAAAACGAGGCGCGGTGAAAAAGGAGAATACAAAAGGAGAAGCCGCCCCGGTTTCCCGGAGCGGCTTCCTTGTTTGGCCTGTAAGCCGGATTCTGTCGTTGCGCCGGAGCGCAACGGGCAATCATTTATCTGATGCGACCTACCCGGAAGGCTCCCTTGCGGGATGACCGGGCCAATCCACCTTCCTGTTCGGTCTTGCACCGCCCGGGGTTTGTCCTGCCTCCTCGATCACTCTCGGAGCGGTGG